>NZ_JAQOZV010000039.1:0-70849 GCF_030348125.1 Massilia sp. DJPM01 | reverse complement strand
CCCCTCGCGGGAACGACTAAAGGTGGCGGGAACGACGTAGAGGTGGCGGGAGCGGCGGTGGGACGGTAACAACGGGTCACCCCCCCCCCCCCACTTCCCGTACAATCGCCTTTTGCTTCCAGCGAGCCCCATCCCATGCGTGCCATCGACATCAAGCAAGCCGGCCCTCCCGATGTTCTGCAACTGTGCGAGCGTCCCGTCCCTGAACTGAAGCCTGGCGAAGTGCTGATCCGCGTGCACGCGGCCGGCATCAACCGTCCCGACGTCCTGCAGCGCCTCGGCCACTACCCGGTCCCGCCGGGCGCGTCCGACCTGCCGGGCCTCGAAGTGGCCGGCGAGATCGTCGGCGGCGACCTGGCCGGCAGCACCTTCCGGCAAGGCGACATGGTGTGCGCCCTGGTCCAGGGCGGCGGCTACGCCGAATTCTGCGCCGCGCCGCTCCGGCAATGCCTGCCCGTGCCCGCCGGCCTGTCTCCGCTCGAAGCGGCCTCCCTGCCTGAAAACTACTTCACGGTGTGGAGCAATGTGTTCGACCGCGCCAAACTGGCCGCCGGCGAAACCCTGCTGGTGCAGGGCGGCACCTCCGGCATCGGCGTGACCGCCATCCAGCTCGCCGCCGCCTTCGGCCTGCGCGTGTTCGCCACCGCCGGCAGCGCCGACAAATGCCGCGCCACCGAATCGCTCGGTGCCGAACGCGGCATCGACTACAAAACCGAAGACTTCGCCGCCGTGGTCAAGTCGCTTACCGATAACAAGGGCGTCGACGTGATCCTCGACATGGTCGGCGGCGACTACCTGCCGCGCGAAATCGATTGCCTGGCCGACGATGGCCGCATCGCCCTGATCGCCCTGCTGGGCGGCGCCAAGGCGCATATCGACCTCGGCCAGGTGCTGCGCCGGCGCCTGACCATTTCCGGCTCGACCCTGCGCCCGCGCCCGGTCGCCTTCAAGGGCGCCATCGCCGCCAATCTGCGCGAGCACGTCTGGCCGCTGTTTGATGCAGGCAAGATCCGCCCCGTCATTTTCAAGACTTTCCCCCTGGAACAGGCGGCCCAGGCCCACGCGCTGATGGAGAGTTCGACCCATATCGGGAAGATCATGCTGCAAGTGGTGTGATCGGCTGGCAACTGCCCCCGGCCTTTGTTTGACCGACATCGGATCGGGGGTTAAAATAGCGGGTTAATTAAATCTGGGCTACTATGCGTCGCAAACTCGTCGTAGGAAATTGGAAGATGAACGGCAACCGTGCCGCGAATGCCAGTCTGTTGGCGGGTATCGTCGCGGGCGCGGATGCCTCCGGCGCCACCTGTGCCGTGTGCGCGCCGGCCCCTTATCTGGCCCAGTGCCAGGATGCCTTGAGCGGCAGCCCGGTCGCCTGGGGCGCCCAGGATGTCTCGGCCCAGCCGGGCGGCGCCTTCACCGGCGAAGTCGCGGCGGCCATGCTGGCTGATTTTGCGTGCAAGTACGTCATCGTCGGCCACTCCGAGCGGCGCGCCTACCATGCTGAAAGCAGCGAGCTGGTGGCGAAGAAAACCGTCGCTGTCCTCGACGCGGGCATGACCCCGATCGTGTGCGTCGGCGAAACGCTGGCCGAGCGCGAAGCCGGCCAGACCGTGGCCGTGGTATCGAGCCAGCTCGGCGCCGTGCTCGACCTGGTGGGCGAGCGCGTGGCGCAGATCGTCGTCGCCTACGAACCCGTGTGGGCGATCGGTACCGGCAAGACGGCCACGCCAGCCATGGCCCAGGAAGTCCATGCCCAGCTGCGCGCGCAGCTGATGGTCAAGAATGCAGTAGCGGCCGAGACAGTGCAGATTTTGTACGGCGGCAGCATGAAGCCCGATAACGCCCTGGAATTGATGGCTCAGCCAGATATCGACGGCGGCTTGATCGGCGGGGCGGCATTGAAGGCGGCAGATTTCCTTGCCATCCTTCGTGCAGCCAATTGAAATATTATTGTTGTTAAACTTGGAATGGAATAAGCAATGAACACGTTGTTCAATCTGGTTGTAGTTGTACAGGTTATTTCCGCTCTGGCGATTATCGGTCTGGTCTTGCTGCAGCATGGCAAGGGCGCCGATATGGGAGCGGCGTTCGGTTCCGGCGCTTCCGGCAGTCTGTTCGGCGCCACCGGCTCGTCGAACTTCATGTCGAAGTCGACCGGCGTGGCCGCCGCGGTATTTTTCGGCGCCACCCTGGGTCTGGCGTTTTTCGCTACGAAAAACAAGGGTCAAGTGAGCGGCGGCGTCATGGATCGCGCCGCCATCACGGCGCCAGTGACTGGTCCGGGCGCGATTCCGTCCACCGCGCCGTCGCTGAACGCGCCGGCAGCTCCCGTGGCGGCACCAAATGCGCCAGTGACCGGTGGTGCGGTTCCTGCCGCCCGTGTCGCCCCTGCGGCGCCGGCAAGCACTGCGCCGGAAGTACCTGCGAATACCGTGCCAAAGTAATTGAGTTCTGGTAGAATACTGCCCGCGCACAGAGTATTAGTTAGCGCAGGCAGCATGATCGAATATTGATCAGTATCAAAAAGAAGTAAAGTTTTTCTGTTTTATCCTTGTTTTCGCGCAATTTTGCATTGAATACAGTGATGTAACAATGTTAGAATAGCGGACTCAATGCCGACGTGGTGAAATTGGTAGACACGCTATCTTGAGGGGGTAGTGGGCGAAAGCCTGTGCGAGTTCGAGTCTCGCCGTCGGCACCAAGAATATAAAAGCCAGCAAGGTTGCATAAGCGAATATGTTTATGCCTAAGCTGGCTTTTTTGCGAGGATCAGTCGTTCGGTCCTGGTGGCAAGGTTCAAGCCAGGTTCGTGCGGTAGGGCGCTGCGACATGCAGTGTTTCATTAACCGATCGTTCAATATAGGCTCATCAAGTGAACCTCGATAATTATTTCCCCGTCCTGATGTTCATCCTGGTCGGCATCGGTGTCGGTGTCGTCCCGCAGGTACTTGGATATCTGCTCTCTCCCCACAAGCCCGATTCCGCCAAACTGTCGCCTTACGAGTGCGGCTTTGAAGCGTTTGAAGACGCGCGCATGAAGTTCGACGTCCGCTACTATCTGGTGGCAATCCTGTTTATTTTGTTTGATCTGGAAACGGCATTCTTCTTCCCATGGGGCGTCTCCATGCGTGAGCTGGGCTGGTCCGGCTTCGTGACGATGATGGTGTTCATCGCCGAGTTTGTGGTCGGTTTTTGGTATATCTGGAAGAAAGGTGCCCTTGATTGGGAATAAGCCATGTCAATTGAAGGCGTATTAAACGAAGGTTTCATCACCACGACAGCAGACAAGCTGATCAACTGGGCGCGTACCGGGTCGATGTTCCCGATGACGTTCGGCCTGGCTTGCTGCGCCGTCGAAATGATGCACACGGGCGCGGCCCGCTACGACATGGACCGCTTCGGCGTCGTGTTCCGTCCCTCGCCGCGCCAGTCCGACGTGATGATCGTTGCCGGCACGCTGTGCAACAAGATGGCTCCCGCCCTGCGCAAGGTCTACGACCAGATGCCGGAACCGCGCTGGGTCATCTCGATGGGTTCCTGCGCCAACGGCGGCGGCTACTATCACTATTCGTACTCGGTGGTGCGTGGTTGCGACCGCATCGTGCCGGTCGATGTCTACGTGCCGGGCTGTCCGCCGACCGCTGAAGCGCTGCTGTACGGGATTCTGCAACTGCAGAACAAGATCAAGCGCACCAATACCATCGCACGTTAAGAAGCGGTTTCCACCATGACGACAAAACTCGAAGCCCTTGAACTCGCCCTGCGCACCGCACTGGGTGAGGGCGCTGCTATTACCGTGGCGCTGGGCGAAGTGACCGTAGTGGTCAAGGCCGCCGGCTATATTGCCGCGATGCAGACCCTGCGCGACCATCCTGCGCTCAAATTCGAACAACTGCTCGACCTGTGCGGCGTGGATTATTCCACCTACGGCGAAGGCAGCTGGGATGGCGCGCGTTTCGCCGCCGTCTCGCACCTGCTGTCGATCGAACACAACTGGCGCGTGCGCGTGCGCGTGTTCGCCGAAGACGACGATACGCCAGTGCTGGCCTCGGTGGTTGAGCTGTGGCGTTCCGCCAACTGGTACGAGCGCGAAGCGTTCGACCTGTACGGCATCCTGTTCGAAGGCCACAACGACCTGCGCCGTATCCTGACCGACTACGGCTTCATCGGCCATCCGTTCCGCAAGGACTTCCCGATGTCCGGTTACGTCGAAATGCGTTACGACCCCGAACAGAAGCGCGTGATCTACCAAGCCGTGACGATCGAGCCGCGTGAAATCATTCCGCGCGTGATCCGCGAAGAAACCTACGGGATGAATCCTGGGAGCAAAAACCTTGGCTGAAATTAAGAACTACACCCTCAACTTCGGTCCGCAGCACCCGGCCGCGCACGGCGTGCTGCGCCTGGTGCTCGAGCTCGACGGCGAAGTGATCCAGCGCGCCGATCCGCACATCGGCCTGTTGCACCGCGCCACCGAAAAGCTGGCCGAGACCCGCACTTACCTGCAATCGGTGCCGTACATGGACCGTCTCGACTATGTGTCGATGATGAGCAATGAGCACGGCTATGTGATGGCGATCGAGAAGCTGCTCGGTATCGAGGTGCCGGTGCGCGCCCAGTATATCCGCGTCATGTTCGACGAAATCACGCGCCTGCTGAACCACCTGATGTGGCTCGGCACGCACGCGCTCGACGTCGGCGCCATGGGTCCGTTCCTGTACGCCTTCCGCGACCGCGAAGACTTGTTCGACTGCTACGAAGCGGTGTCCGGCGCGCGCATGCACGCCGCTTACTACCGTCCGGGCGGCGTGTACCGCGACCTGCCGGATGCGATGCCGAAGCACAAAGCCTCGATCATCCGCAGCGCCAAGGCCATCGACGAGCTGAACGAACACCGCCAGGGCTCGCTGCTCGACTTCCTCGACGACTTCTGCAAGCGTTTCGTCACCTACGTCGACGAATACGAAACCCTGCTGACCGACAACCGTATCTGGAAACAGCGTACCGTCGGCATCGGCGTGGTGTCGCCTGAAGCGGCAAAAGCCATGGGCTTTACCGGCGCCATGCTGCGCGGTTCGGGCGTGGAATGGGATCTGCGCAAGAAGCAGCCGTACGCCGTGTACGACAAGATGGACTTCGACGTCCCGGTCGGCACCAATGGCGATTGCTACGACCGTTACCTGGTGCGCGTGGAAGAGATGCGCCAGTCGAACCGCATCATCCAGCAGGCGTCGCGCTGGCTGCGCGCCAATCCGGGCCCGGTCATGACCGACAACCACAAGGTCGCGCCGCCAAAGCGCACCGAGATGAAGTCGAATATGGAATCGCTGATTCACCACTTCAAGCTGTTTACCGAAGGCTTCCACGTGCCGCCGGGCGAGGCGTATGCCGCGGTCGAGCATCCGAAGGGCGAGTTCGGGATCTACATCGTGTCGGACGGCGCCAACAAGCCGTACCGCCTGAAGATCCGTACCCCCGACTATGCGCACTTGCAAAGCCTGGATGAAATGGCGCGCGGCCACATGCTGGCCGACGCCGTCACCATCATCGGCACCCAGGACATCGTATTCGGCAGTATCGACCGCTAAGCTGTCGACCAATTGAGGCACAACCATGTTGTTATCAGAGCAGTCATACAAAAAAATCGACCGTGAAGTCGCCAAGTACCCGCCCGACCATAAAGAGTCCGCGGTCATGGCGGCGCTCGCCATTGCGCAGGATGAAAAAGGCTGGCTCCCGCCGGAAGTGATGCAGGACGTGGCCGATTACCTCGGCATGCCCGCCATTGCCGTGCAGGAAGTGGCAACGTTCTACAATATGTACAACGTCAAGCCGGTCGGCAAGTACAAGATCTCCGTGTGCACCAACCTGCCGTGCGCCCTGTCGGGCGGCGAGCACGCCGGTCACTACCTGCAAGAAAAACTCGGCATCGGCTACCGCGCCACCTCGGCCGACGGCCAGTTCACGCTGGTCGAAGGCGAGTGCATGGGCGCTTGCGCCGATGCGCCGGTGATGCTGGTCAATAACAAGCGCATGTGCAGCCTGATGTCGGATAGCAAAATCGATGAATTGATTGATACTCTGGTCGAGGAAGCGAAGAAATGACATCCCTCCACTCACGTCACATCGACCCGGTCATCCTGGCCGGCCTCGACGGTCAAAACTGGCACTTGCAGGATTACGTGAACCGCGGCGGCTATTCCGCGCTGCGCCGTATCCTGGAAGAAAAAATCACGCCGGAAGCGATCATCGCCGAACTGAAAGCCGGTTCCCTGCGCGGCCGTGGCGGCGCCGGTTTCCCGACGGGTCTGAAGTGGAGCTTCATGCCGCGCCAGTTCCCGGGCCAGAAATACCTCGTCTGCAATACCGACGAAGGCGAGCCGGGCACGTTCAAGGACCGCGACATCATCCGCTACAATCCGCACGCGCTGATCGAAGGCATGGCCATCGGCGCCTACGCGATGGGCATCACGGTCGGCTACAACTACATCCACGGCGAAATCTGGGCCGAATACGCGCGCTTTGAAGACGCACTGGACGAGGCGCGTGCCGCCGGCTTCCTGGGCGACAAGATCATGGGCAGCGAATTCAACTTCCAGCTGCACGCCGCGCACGGCTACGGCGCCTACATCTGCGGCGAAGAAACCGCGCTGCTCGAGTCGCTCGAAGGCAAGAAGGGCCAGCCGCGCTTCAAGCCGCCATTCCCGGCGTCGTTCGGCCTGTACGGCAAGCCGACCACCATCAACAACACCGAAACCTTTGCTGCGGTACCGTTCCTGCTGAACATGGGTGGCGAGAAGTACGCCGCCATCGGCAAGCCGAACAATGGCGGCAGCAAGATTTTCTCGATCTCGGGCGACGTCAACCTGCCGGGCAACTACGAAGTGCCGCTCGGCACGCCGTTCGCCAAGCTGCTGGAACTGGCTGGCGGCATGCGCGGCGGTAAAAAGATCAAGGCGGTCATTCCCGGCGGTTCGTCCGCCCCGGTGATTCGCGGCGACGTCATGATGAACACCGATCTCGACTACGATTCGATCGCCAAGGCCGGCTCCATGCTCGGTTCGGGCGCCGTGATCGTCATGGACGAGACGCGCTGCATGGTCAAGTCGCTGCTGCGTCTGTCGTATTTCTATTATGAAGAGTCTTGCGGCCAGTGCACGCCGTGCCGCGAAGGCACGGGCTGGATGTACCGCATGGTCCACCGCATCGAGCACGGCCAGGGCCGTCCCGACGACCTGGACATGCTCAACTCGATCGCCGACAACATCCAGGGCCGCACCATTTGCGCCCTCGGTGATGCGGCGGCGATGCCGGTACGCGCTTTCGTGAAGAACTTCCGCGAAGAATTTGAATATCACATCGAGCACAAGCACTGTCTGGTGCCCGCTTATATCTAAGGCCAGAGAACTCTCATGGTTGAAATTGAAATTGACGGTAAGAAGGTAGAAGTCCCACCGGGTAGCATGGTGATGGACGCAGCCAACAAGCTGGGCACCTACATTCCGCACTTCTGCTATCACAAGAAATTGTCGATCGCAGCCAACTGCCGCATGTGCCTGGTTGAAGTCGAGAAGGCACCGAAGCCTTTGCCGGCTTGCGCCACGCCGGTATCGGCGGGCATGATCGTGCGCTCGAACAGCGAGAAGGCGGTACAGGCACAGAAATCCGTGATGGAATTCTTGCTGATCAACCACCCGCTCGACTGCCCGATCTGCGACCAGGGCGGCGAATGCCAGTTGCAAGACCTGGCGGTCGGCTACGGCAAATCGAACTCGCGCTACGAAGAAGAAAAACGCGTGGTGCCGCCGAAAGATGCCGGCCCGCTGATCTCGATGCAGGAAATGACCCGTTGCATCCATTGCACCCGCTGCGTGCGTTTCGGCCAGGAAGTGGCCGGCGTCATGGAACTGGGCATGCTGGGCCGTGGCGAACACGCCGAAATCACTTCCTTCGTCGGCAAGACCGTCGATTCTGAAGTGTCGGGCAATATGATCGACCTGTGCCCGGTCGGCGCACTGACCTCGAAGCCGTTCCGCTACAGCGCCCGTACCTGGGAACTGTCGCGCCGCAAATCGGTCAGTCCGCACGATTCGCTCGGCACCAACCTGATCGTCCAGGTCAAGGGCGGCAAAGTCATGCGCGTCCTGCCGCTGGAAAACGATGCGATCAACGAATGCTGGATTTCGGACAAAGACCGTTTCTCGTACGAAGCGCTGGATAACCAGTCGCGTCTGACCAAACCGATGATCAAGCAGGGCGGCCAGTGGGCCGAGACCGACTGGCAGACCGCGCTCGAATACGTGGCACATGGCTTGCGCAACATCAAGCATGAGCATGGCGCCGACAGCATTGCCGCCGTCGCCACCGCGCATTCGACGGTCGAAGAACTGCACCTGCTTGCCAAAGCCATGCGTGGCATCGGTTCCGAGAACATCGACTTCCGCCTGCGCCAGAGCGACTTCGCGCTGGACGGCCAGGTCACCCCATGGCTGGGCATGCCGATCGCCGAATTGTCGCTGGTTAAGCGCGCACTCGTCATCGGCTCGTTCATCCGCAAGGATCATCCTTTGGTCGCCACGCGCCTGCGCGCTGCGGTCAAGGGCGGCGCCAAGCTGTCGCTGGTGCACGCCTCGGATGATGAACTCTTGATCCCGACCGCCAACAAGATCATTGCCGCGCCGTCCGACTGGCTGGCCGCCTTATCAAGCATCGTGGCCGCCGTCGCCGCCGCCAAAGGCGTGGCCGCACCGGCCGGTTTCGAGGGCATTGAAGCGACCGCCGCCGCCAAGGCCATCGCCGCCAGCCTGAATACCGGCGACGCGAACCTGCCGGGGGTGGTCTTGCTGGGCAACGCCGCCGCGCACCATCCGCAAGCGTCCGCGCTGCATGCGGCTGCGCAGTGGATCGCCGACCAGACCGGCGCCAAATTCGGCTACCTGACGGAAGCGGCCAACACGGTTGGTGGCTACCTCGTCGGCGCGACCGCCAAGAACGCCGCACCAGCGTTCTCGGTACCGAAAAAAGCCTACGTGCTGCTCAACGCCGAGCCAGAGCTCGATGCTGCCGATCCGCAGCAAGCCCGCGCCGCGCTCGACGCCGCCGAGATGGTCGTCGTCATGTCGGCCTTCCAGCATGGTTTCGAGTACGCCGACGTGCTGCTGCCGATTTCGCCATTTAGCGAAACGTCGGGCACCTTCGTGAACTGCGAAGGCCGCGCACAAAGTTTCAACGGCACCGTCAAGCCGCTCGGCGATACCCGTCCGGCATGGAAAGTGCTGCGCGTGATGGGCAACCTGCTTGGCCTGACCGGTTTTGAATACGATACCTCCGAAGCGATCCGCGACGAGCTGTTCGGCAAAGACGTGACCGACCTGTCGGCCAAGCTGAACAACACCGGCAAGGCCGCCCTGAAGTCCGCGACCTTCGGCACCAGCGGTGCCCTGGAGCGCGTGACCGACGTGCCGATTTACTTCGCCGACGCCATCGCGCGCCGTTCCGAGCCGCTGCTGCGTACCGCCGACGCCAACGCGCCGCTGGTCACGCTGCCTTCCGCCCTGGCCGACAAGCTGGGTGTGCAGGCTGGTGGCAAAGTCAAGGTGTCGCAAGGTACCGGTTCGGCCATCCTGGTGGCCGGCGTCGATGCGCGCCTGCCTGCGAACACCGTGCGTGTCGCCTCGGCGCACCCGGCAACCGCCACGCTCGGCGCGATGTTCGGTGCTATCACAGTTGAAAAAGCAGGGGAGGGGGTCTGATGGCTCTGCCTGAAATGATTGATGGCGTCAACGCCTGGGGCGCGACCAATATCGGCTACGTCTGGCCAGTGATCTGGACCATGATCAAGATCATGTGCGTCTTGCTGCCACTGATGGGCCTGGTTGCCTACGCGACCCTGTGGGAACGCAAGCTGATCGGCTGGATCCAGATCCGCGTCGGTCCCAACCGCGTCGGCCCGATGGGTCTGCTGCAGCCGATCGCCGATGCGCTCAAACTGCTCTTCAAAGAGATCGTGGTGCCGGCCAAGGCATCGGGCGGCCTGTTCGTGCTCGGTCCGATCATGACCATCATGCCGGCGCTGGCCGCCTGGGTGGTGGTGCCCTTCGGTCCTGGCGTGGCTTTGGCCGACGTCAATGCCGGCCTGCTGCTGCTGATGGCGATCACCTCGATCGAGGTGTACGGCATCATCATCGCCGGCTGGGCGTCGAACTCGAAATACTCGTTCATGGGCGCGATGCGCGCCTCGGCCCAGATGATTTCCTACGAAATTCCGATCGGCTTCGTGCTGGTGGTGATTCTGATGGTATCGGGCAGCCTGAATTTCTCCGACATCGTCAGCGGCCAGAACCTCGGCTGGGGCGTGTCGCACGGCCTGAACATCCTGTCGTGGAACGTGTGGCCGCTGCTGCCGCTGTTCGTGGTCTACCTGACCTCGGGTCTGGCCGAATGCAACCGTTCCCCGTTCGACGTGGTCGAAGGCGAGTCGGAAATCGTGGCCGGCCACATGGTCGAATACTCGGGCATGTCCTACGCCATGTTCATGCTGGCCGAATACGCCAACATGATCCTGATCGGCACCCTGGCATCGATCATGTTCCTGGGTGGCTGGCACGCGCCGTTCGCCTTCATGGAAGTGGGCGGCGTGCTGGGCGGCTTCCTCGGCTTCTTCTGGCTGTTCGCCAAGGCCTTCGTGATCGTCTCGCTGTTCATCTGGGTTCGCGGCACCTTCCCGCGCTATCGCTATGACCAGATCATGCGCCTCGGCTGGAAGATTTTCATTCCGGTGACGCTGGTATGGCTGGTCCTGGTCGCAGGCTGGATGCAGACATCCTGGAACATTTGGAAGTAAGGAATACAAAATGGAACGAGTGAAAGACTTTTTCAGCAGCATGCTGCTGACCGAACTGATCAAGGGATTGGCGCTGACCGGACGCTATGCGTTCTCGCGCAAGATCACCGTGCAGTATCCGGAAGAGAAGACCCCGATGTCGCCGCGTTTCCGCGGCCTGCATGCGCTGCGCCGCTACCCCAACGGGGAAGAGCGCTGCATCGCCTGCAAGCTGTGCGAAGCGGTGTGCCCGGCCATGGCGATCACGATCGAATCGGAACAGCGCGACGACGGTTCGCGCCGCACGACGCGTTACGACATCGACCTGACCAAGTGCATTTTCTGCGGCTTCTGCGAAGAATCCTGCCCGGTTGACTCGATCGTCGAGACGCACGTGCTGGAATACCACGGCGAAAAACGCGGCGATCTGTACTATACGAAAGAGATGTTGCTCGCTGTCGGTGACCGCTACGAGGATGACATTGCCGCCGCGCGCGCGGCCGATGCTCCTTACCGCTAGTCGTTAGCCAACGATGTATTTAGCAAATTCAATTGCAAGAACTCTGGGTTAGTTATGGAATTTAAAACTGTGTTGTTCTACGTGTTCTCGGCGATTATGATCCTCGCCGCGACCCGCGTTATCACTGCCCGCAATCCGGTCCACGCGGCACTGTTCCTGGTGCTGGCGTTCTTCAATGCGGCCGGCATCTGGATGCTGCTCAAGGCCGAGTTCCTGGCCATCGTGCTGGTGCTCGTGTATGTGGGCGCGGTGATGGTGCTGTTCCTGTTCGTGGTCATGATGCTCGATATTAATATGGACCGCATGCGGGAAGGCTTCTGGTCCTACCTGCCGCTGGCCACCGGTATCGGCGCGCTGATCGTGCTGGAAATGGCGGCGGTGCTGTGGCGCGGTTTCATGAAGGTGGGGCAGGAGGCCGAAACGGTGGGCGCGAACATCGGCGGCACCAAGGAATTGGGCTTGCTGATCTACACCAAGTACATCCTCGGCTTCGAGATCGCCGCGGCGATCCTGCTGGTGGCCATCGTTGCCGCCGTGGCGCTGACCCTGCGCCGCCGCAAGGATACCAAGGCCTTCAATCCGGGCGATGCCGTGCGCGTCAAGCGTAACGACCGCCTGCGCATCGTGAAGATGGCCACGGTCGACCAGCCCGCCATCGACGCGGCATCGAAAGCGGCCGCGCTGGCCGCCGCCGAAGCCCAGGCCGCCACGGCGCCTGACGCCGCTGCCGCCCCCAAGGAGACAAAATGACCTTATCGCTCGCACACTACCTGGTCCTGGGCGCGATCCTGTTCGCGATCTCGATCGTCGGGATCTTCCTGAACCGCAAAAACGTCATCGTCCTGCTGATGGCGATTGAATTGATGCTGCTGGCCGTGAATTTGAACTTCATCGCGTTTTCCCACTACCTGGGCGACGCGGCGGGGCAAATCTTCGTCTTCTTCATCCTGACCGTGGCCGCCGCCGAATCGGCAATCGGCCTCGCGATCCTGGTGGTCATGTTCCGTAACCTGGACACGATCAATGTGGAAGACCTCGATACCCTCAAAGGCTAATCCGGTCCGTTTGGCGCTTACATTCATACTCGAATACATAACGATTAAGGTTCAACATGGCGGGGCAACTTCTTAACCCTAACGTCCTTCTTGCCGTACCACTGGCGCCGCTGGCTGGTGCGGTGATTGCGGGCTTGTTCGGAACAAAATTCTTCGGTAACCTGGTCGGCCGTAAAACGTCGCATACCGTCACGATTTTGGGCGTGCTGATCGCGCTGGTCCTGTCGGTGCAGACCTTGATGGCCGTGCTCGATGGCGCCAGCTTCAACGGCACCATCTATAACTGGATGACCGTCGGCACGCTGAAAATGGAAGTCGGCTTCCAGATCGATGCGCTCTCGGCGATGATGATGTGCGTGGTCACCTTCGTGTCGCTGATGGTGCACATCTACACCATCGGCTACATGGCCGAAGATGAAGGCTACAACCGCTTCTTCGCCTACATTTCACTGTTTACGTTCTCGATGCTGATGCTGGTCATGGCCAACAACTTCCTGCAGCTGTTCTTCGGCTGGGAAGCGGTGGGCCTGGTCTCCTATCTGTTGATCGGTTTCTGGTACACCCGACCGACCGCGATCTTTGCCAACATGAAGGCGTTCCTGGTCAACCGCGTCGGCGACTTCGGTTTCATCCTGGGTATTGGACTGCTGCTGGCGTATGCCGGTTCCATGAATTATCAGGAAGTGTTCGCAAAACGCGAAGCGCTGGCCCTGATGACCTTGCCCGGCTCGGACTGGATGCTGCTCACGGTTGCCTGCATCTGCCTGTTCATCGGCGCGATGGGCAAATCGGCCCAGTTCCCGCTGCACGTCTGGCTGCCCGATTCGATGGAAGGCCCGACCCCGATTTCGGCACTGATCCACGCCGCGACCATGGTTACCGCCGGTATCTTCATGGTGGCGCGCATGTCGCCGCTGTTCGAGCTGTCGGATACCGCGCTGTCCTTCGTGCTGGTGATCGGTTCGATCACGGCGCTGTTCATGGGCTTTTTGGGCATCATCCAGAACGATATCAAGCGCGTGGTCGCTTACTCGACCCTGTCGCAGCTCGGTTACATGACGGTGGCACTCGGTTCGTCCGCCTACTCGGTCGCCGTGTTCCACCTGATGACCCACGCATTCTTTAAAGCGCTGCTGTTCCTCGGCGCCGGCTCGGTCATCATCGGCATGCACCACGACCAGGACATCCGCAACATGGGCGGCCTGCGCAAGTACATGCCGATCACCTGGATCACCGCGCTGCTCGGCTCCCTGGCGCTGATCGGTACTCCGTTCTTCTCCGGTTTCTACTCGAAGGACAGCATCATCGAAGCGGTGCACGCGACCCACATCTGGGGCGCTGGCTTTGCCAACTTCGCGGTGCTGGCCGGCGTGTTCGTCACGGCGTTCTACTCCTTCCGCATGTACTTCCTGGTGTTCCACGGCGAAGAGCGTTTCGGCAAGGCGCATGCGCATGACCATCATGCGCACGATGCGAAGCACGACGCCAAGCACGATGCCAAGCAAGCCAAGAAGAACGCCAAGAAGAACGCCACGAAGAACGCTGCGAAGCACGACACCAAGCACGCCGATGCGCACGCGCACGCGCATGACTCCGACGCGCATCACGAAGAGGCCGCGCATGACGATCACGCGCACCACGGCCTGGCCCCGGGCCAGAAGCCGCACGAGTCGCCGCTGGTAGTGACCCTGCCGCTGATCCTGCTGGCCATTCCATCGGTGATCATCGGTTTCCTGACCATCGAGCCTATGCTGTTCGGTAAATTCTTCGACGGTGTGATCACCGTCGGCGACAACCACGGCGCCATGAAGGAACTGGCCAAAGGCTTCCATGGCCCGGTCGGCATGGTCATCCACGGCCTGCAAACCGCGCCGTTCTGGCTGGCCCTGGGCGGCGTGGCCGCGGCGTACTACTGCTACATGGTCAATCCGAGGGTACCGGCCTGGTTCTATGCCAAGTTCAAGGCCGTCCATACGCTGCTGGACAACAAGTACTACATGGACAAGTTCAACGACGTGGTGTTCGCCGGTGGCGCGCGCCTGCTTGGCAACGGCCTGTGGAATATCGGCGACAAGGGCCTGATCGATGGCCTGGTCGTCAACGGAAGCGCGAAAGTGGTTGGCTGGTTCTCGTCCATCGTCCGTCTCGGACAGACCGGCTATATCTACCATTACGCGTTCGTGATGATCATCGGCGTGCTTGGCGCACTGATGTACTTCCTCCCGTTCTGGCACGCTTAATCAGACACGCAAAGACAACAAAACATGATGCAGTCTACGATTTCTAACTTCCCTCCGTATCTGAGCCTGGCGATCTGGCTCCCGATCGTCCTTGGCGCGGCCATTCTTGCGATAGGCCGCGACGACAAGCCGGGCATGACCCGGTGGATGGCGCTGATCGCCTCCATCGCCAGCTTCCTGGTGACGCTGCCGCTGCTCCAGCACTTCGATAACGCCGCGCACGGCATGCAGTTCGTCGAAAGCACGCCGTGGATCGGCCGCTTCAACATCATGTACTCGCTGGCGATCGACGGCCTGTCGCTGTGGTTCGTGCCGCTGACGGCCTTCATCACCGTGATCGTCGTGATCTCGGCTTGGGAAGTGATCGAAAAGCGCGTGGCCCAGTACATGGGTTCCTTCCTGATCCTGTCGGGCCTGATGATCGGCGTGTTCTGCGCCATGGACGGCTTGCTGTTCTACTTCTTCTTCGAAGCGACCCTGATCCCGATGTTCATCATCATCGGCGTGTTCGGTGGCGAGAACCGTGTGTACGCGTCGTTCAAGTTCTTCCTGTACACCTTCCTCGGTTCGCTGTTGACGCTGGTCGCCATCATCTACCTGTACAACGTCTCGGGCGGCAGCTTCGACATCCTGACGTGGCACAAACTGCCGCTGACGATGAAAGAGCAGATCTTCATCTTCCTGGCCTTCCTGATGGCGTTTGCCGTCAAGGTGCCGATGTTCCCGGTCCACACCTGGCTGCCGGACGTCCACGTCGAAGCGCCAACAGGCGGTTCGGCCGTGCTGGCCGCGATCATGCTCAAACTGGGCGCGTACGGCTTCCTGCGTTTTTCGCTGCCGATCACCCCTGACGCATCGCACTACATGGGTGGCTTCATCATCACCCTGTCGCTGATCGCCGTGATCTACATCGGCCTGGTGGCGCTGGTCCAGAAGGACATGAAAAAACTGGTCGCCTATTCGTCGATCGCGCACATGGGTTTCGTGACCCTGGGCTTTTTCATGTTCAACCAGATGTCGGTCTCGGGCGGCATCGTGCAAATGATCTCGCACGGCTTCATTTCGGGCGCCATGTTCCTGTGCATCGGCGTGCTGTACGACCGCATGCACTCGCGCCAGATCGCCGACTACGGAGGGGTGGTCAACCGCATGCCGAAGTTCGCCGCCTTTATCGTGCTGTTCTCGATGGCGAACTGCGGCCTGCCTGCGACCTCCGGTTTCGTGGGCGAGTTCATGGTCATCCTGGGCGCCGTCGAATTCAATTTCTGGATCGGCATGCTGGCGGCGACCGCCCTGATCTTCGGCGCGGCTTACTCGCTGTGGATGGTCAAGCGCGTTGTCTTCGGCGCTGTCGCCAACAAGCACGTCGCCGAACTGACGGACCTGAACACGCGCGAATTCGTCATGCTCGGCACCCTGGCCATCGCCGTGATCGCCATGGGCCTGTACCCGGCGCCGTTCACCGACACGATGCAAACCTCGGTCGCGGACCTGCTCCAGCATGTCTCCGTGTCGAAACTGCCGCAATAAAGAAGACTATGATCCAGACTACGAATCCCAACCTGATCCCGGTTTACGCCGAAATCTTCCTGCTGGTCGCCGCTTCGGCGATCCTCTTGATCGACATGTACCTCAAGGATGGCAAGCGCGTCCTGACCTACTGGCTGTCGCTGGCGACACTGGTCGGCTGCGCCGCCCTGACGTACTCGGACTATGCGGCCGGCACCACGGTCTACACGTTCCATAACATGTTCGTGTCGGACCCGATGGCGAACCTGCTCAAGCTGTTCACCTACCTGGCCATCGGCATCACGCTGGTCTACTCGCGCACCTATGCGACCGAGCGCGGCATGTTGTCCGGTAACCTGGGCGGCGAATTCTATGTGCTCGCGCTGTTCTCGATGCTCGGCCAGATGATCATGATCTCCGGTAATAACATGCTGATCATTTACCTGGGCCTGGAACTGATGTCGCTGTCGCTGTACGCCCTGGTTGCGCTGCGCCGCGATCACGCCGTCTCGACCGAAGCGTCGATGAAGTACTTCATCCTCGGCGCGCTGGCGTCCGGCTTCCTGCTGTATGGTATTTCGATGCTGTACGGCGCCACCGGTTCGCTCGACATCAATGAAATCTCGAAGGCGGCGGCAGCGTCCACCGCCAACCTGAACATCCTGGTGTTCGGCCTGGTGTTCCTGGTGGCCGGCCTGGCGTTCAAGCTCGGCGTCGTCCCGTTCCACATGTGGGTGCCGGACGTGTACCAGGGCGCGCCGACCGCGGTGACCCTGCTGCTGGGCGGCGCGCCGAAACTGGCGGCGTTCGCGATCTGCATCCGCCTGCTGGTGGAAGGCTTGCTGCCGATGGCGATCGACTGGCAGCAGATGCTGATGGTCCTGGCCGTGCTGTCGCTGGCGATCGGTAACCTGACCGCGATTGCCCAGACCAACCTGAAACGGATGCTCGCCTATTCGACCATCGCGCAGATGGGCTTCGTGCTGCTGGGCCTGCTGGCCGGCGTGGTCGCCAATCCGCTCGACGCCAACGCGATTCCCGACGCCAGCAATGCCGCTTCCGCCTACAGCGCCGCCATGTACTACTCGATCACCTACGTGTTGACGACCCTCGGTACTTTTGGCCTGATCATGATGCTGGCCCGTACCGGCTTCGAAGCCGAGGAATTGAACGACTTCAAGGGCCTGGCCAAGCGCAGCCCATGGTTCGCGGCGGTCATGGCGATCCTGCTGTTCTCGCTGGCCGGCGTGCCACCGATGATGGGCTTCGCGGCCAAGTTCGCGGTGCTCGAAGCGGTGCTCTCGACCGGTGCCGTGTGGCTGACCGTGGTCGCGGTGATGTTCTCGCTGATCGGCGCGTTCTACTACCTGCGCGTGGTCAAGGTGATGTACTTTGACGAACCGCTTGATACCACCCCGATCGTTGCGCCGTTCGACATGCGCGCCGTGCTCTCGATGAACGGGATCGCGGCCGTGCTGCTGGGCGTGTTTGCCGGTCCGCTGCTGGCCGCTTGCCTGAACGCGATGACGAAGACTATCGGTTCCTGATGGACGTGTCGTTATCGAGCTGGCTGGCGATCGCCGTGGCACTGGCGGGGGCCAACCTGCCGTTCATGAATGAACGCTTGTTCGGCTTCATCCCGGTGGGCCACGCGACGCCGGAGCATGGTCCGGTCAAGGCCGGCTGGTGGCGCGTGCTGGAACTGGTGGTGCTGTATTTCGTCGTCGGTGGCGTCGCTTATCTGCTGGAAGCGCGCATCGGGAACGTCTTTGGCCAGGCCAAGGAGTTCTACATGATCACCGTGCCGCTGTTCGTGGTGCTGGCGTTTCCCGGTTTCGTCATGCGCTACCTGCGCAAGCGCCATCACTAATTCATTGGAGCCGCGCATGCAGCCGCACCTCACCACCGATCATCTGACCGAGCGCCGTATCGATGGCGAACTGGCCTACGAGGGCAGCTTCCTGAAGGTCTCGCGCGACCGGGTCAGCCTGCCCAACGGCGCCGTCGCCACCCGCGAATACATCCGCCATCCGGGCGCCGTGGTGATCTTGCCGCTGCTGGGCGATGGCCGGGTGCTGCTCGAACGCCAGTTCCGCTATCCGCTCGGGCGCGTCTTCATCGAATTCCCGGCCGGGAAAATCGATGCCGGCGAAGAGCCGCTGGCCTGCGCCAAGCGCGAGCTGCAGGAAGAAACCGGCTACACGGCAACCGACTGGCAATTCATCAGCACCATCCACAACGCCATCGCCTACTCGGACGAGCACCTTGAACTGTTCGTCGCGCGCGGCCTCACCGCCGGCGAGGCGCGCCTGGACGAGGGCGAGTTCCTGGAAACCTTCAGCGCCACCGTGCCCGAGCTGCTCGAGATGGTGCGCACTGGCCGGATCACGGACGTGAAGACCATCATCGGCGCCTTCTGGCTCGATAAACTCCTCGGCGGAAGCTGGCCGCCGGCTTGATCGGCCATGAAGATACTGGCGTTCGCGCTGGCCTTGTCCTGCTCGCACGGCAGCTGGGCGGCGCGCACCGCCTTCCAGGCCCAGTGCGAGGATTCGATGGCCAAGCCGGTCTCGGTCCTGCACTCGACGCCGAACGGCTACTCCATCAACAACACGGTTTCCTTCCACGGCCTGAGCGCCATGAAGCCGGGGGCGCCGGGTACCTTCGTGCTGGGCCTGACCAAGACCGAGTCGCGCTCCACGATCTCGCTCAAGACCCCGACCTTGATCGACCCGGTCAGCGGCTACGAATGCGTGGCGCCGCAGATCACCGTCTCGCTGCTGTACAGCCCGGTCGTGGTGTATGTCGGACGCGAATTTCGCCCGGGTTCTTGTGCATATCAGGAGATTCTTGCGCATGAGATGCGCCACCTCAAGACCTATCTCGACCATTTGCCGAAAGTGGAAGTAACGGTGCGCGCGGCACTGGCCCGGCGCTTCAACGACAAACCCCTGTACGCGCCGCGCGGCCAGGCCATGGCCTTGTTGCAGCAGAAACTCAATACCGGCTGGGCACCGTATATACAAAAAGAGATGGCCAAAGTAGACCCGCTACAAGCCGCCATCGACACGCCGCAAGAGTATGCGCGCCTGAGCAAAGTTTGCGCAGGTGAGGTACAGTCCATTGTGAGACCGGCTAACCGAGACAGATGAAGACAGCCATGAAGCAGATCGCACCGCGCTATATTGCCCTGATCCCCGCCGCCGGCGTCGGCGCGCGCATGGCATCGAGCAGTCCCAAGCAATACCTGCCGATCGGCGCCAAGCCGATGCTGCGCCACACGCTCGACGCCTTCGTGTCGAGCCCCCTGATCGCCCATACCTACGTCGTGGTCAGCGCGCACGACGCGTATATCGACGCCATCGTGCCGTCCGGCGCAGCCACCGTGCTGCGCTGCGGCGGCGCCAGTCGCATGGAGTCGGTCCGCAACGCCCTGCGGGCGCTGGAAGGCGAGCTGCACGCGCATGACTGGGTGCTGGTGCACGACGCGGCGCGGCCGGGACTGGACGCCGCCCTGATCGCCAGGCTGA
This sequence comes from Massilia sp. DJPM01, assembly GCF_030348125.1. Lineage (NCBI taxonomy): Bacteria > Pseudomonadati > Pseudomonadota > Betaproteobacteria > Burkholderiales > Oxalobacteraceae > Massilia > Massilia sp. DJPM01. The sequence goes on along the minus strand of NZ_JAQOZV010000039.1, from coordinate 51,170 downwards.
TCGACGCGGTCGGCGACGATCCGGTCGGCGGCTTGCTGGCCTTGCCCGTAGTCGACACCGTCAAGCGCGGCGGCGCCCACGTCAGCACCGTCGCGCGCGACGGCCTGTGGCTGGCGCAGACCCCGCAAATGTTTCGCTACAAGCTGCTGTGCGATGCACTGGCGGCGGCCACCGACGCCAGCGTCATTACCGATGACGCCAGTGCGGTCGAGGCCCTGGGCTTGTCGCCCAAGCTGGTCGAAGGACATCCCCGTAATTTAAAAGTGACGCTGCCGGCGGACATCCGGATCGCCGAGATGTACCTGGCCGCGCCTTAACCTGAAATGAGTGAGACCATGACACTGGCATCCTACAATCCCACCCCGCCGTTCCGTGTCGGAACCGGCTACGACTGCCACGCCCTCGTCGAGGGCCGCAAACTGATTATCGGCGGGGTTGCAATCCCGCACCGCATGGGCCTGTTGGGCCATTCGGACGCCGACGTCCTGCTGCATGCGATCATCGATGCGATGCTCGGCGCGGCCGGCCTGGGTGACATCGGCAAGCATTTCCCTGACACCGATCCGATGTTCGCCGGCGCCGATTCGCGCACCCTGCTGCGCGAAGTGGCGCACCGCGTGGTCGCCACCGGCTACACCATCGGCAACATCGATGCGACCATCATCGCCCAGGCGCCGAAAATGGCGCCGCATATTGCGCAGATGGTGTCGCGCATCGCCGAAGACATCGGCGTGTCGCCCCAGCAGGTCAACATCAAGGCCAAGACCAACGAAAAACTGGGTTACCTGGGACGGGAAGAGGGCATGGCCGCCGAGGCGATCTGCCTGCTGATCAAGTCCGCCTCCGCGTAAGCATCGGCGGCAAGGCCCGCCGGGACGGCGACCGGGAACCTTGATCGCCGTCATGCGGGCCTGAAAACGCGGTCCCTACACTTGAACTTGATTCAACAAGTTCAACCATGGGGAGAAAGATCATGAAATCCGCACTATCGGCCCTCGCCACCGCCCTGGCGTTGGCCAGCGGCCCGGCGCTGCCGCAGGCATACGTCAACACCACCCAGCAGGGAAGCGGCAACAAGAGCTTGGTCGAGCAGCGCGAGAGCAACGACGATGCCCAGGTGGACGTGACGCAAATCGGCACCGGCAACGTCATCGGCGACCCGGCCATGGGTGACAGTGGCATTGTCCAGATCGCCACTGTGGCGCGTGTGCATGTTCGTCAGGATGGCAGGGCGAACCACGCCAACATCCTGCAGGACCATACGGACCGCAGCGACAACAAGCTGCTCCAGGCCGGCCAGGATAATGTGGCCCTGTTCAGGCAGGACAATGTGAACAGTTCAAGCCTGACCCTCGAACAGCGCGGCAGCGCCAACGTCACTTCCATCAACCAGAAGGACATTCCCACCTTCTCGGTGCGCGCGCGCCAGACCGGTGCGGCTAACCGGATCGTGGTGCAACATTACTTTTCGGGATACGGCGGACCGGACATCGAGCAGGCCGGCATCGCCAACAAGGTACTCATCGACCTGTCCGATGCCGCCTACTCCTTCGTCCGGGTCGACCAGGCCGGCGCGCTGAACGACGCCTCGGTGCGCCAGAACGGCACCACCTTCACGGTAGACCAATCGATCGTGCAACGGGGCGAGCGCAACGTCGCCCGTGCCGATGAAAGCGGGCAGGTCAATGGCTCGACCATCGTCCAGACCGGGAACGAGAACCTTGCCTCGGCGACGTCGACCTTGAACGGCAGCGTCTCGGAGATCATCCAGACCGGCAGCGACAACCGCGCCAGCGCGCTGCAGAATGGCGCGCTCTCCTGGACGACAGGCAACTTCTCGCGCATCAGGCAAACCGGCAACGCCTTCAGCGCCAGCGTGCTGCAAGACGGCAGCGGCAACCTGTCCCTCATCAGCCAGCGCTGATATCGAATACCAGGCAGGTTGTCGTCGCAAATGCGTACAGCTTGCCGTTCGCATCGGTGATGCGCGCTTCGGCAACGCCGACCTGGCCCCCCACGCTGACCACCGTCGCCTCGGCCCGCACCGGCCCGGTCGTATCGGTCATCGCGCGGATATGGTTCACCTTCAGCTCCAGGGTCGTGTATCCCTTGCCGGCCGGGAGCATTGTGTGGATCGCGCAGCCGAGCGCGGTGTCGAGCATGGTCGCCGCGTAGCCGCCGTGCACCACGCCGCTCGGGTTGTAGTGCGCCCGCTCCGGGGTTCCCTGGAATACCGTGCGGCCGGGCTCCACCGACATCGGCAGGATCCCCATCAAGTGCGCGATCGGCGCCGGGGGCAGGGCGCCGCTGCCGATGCCATCCAAAAATTCCATGCCGCTGCTGCTACGCAAGGTGGCGCGGTCCGCCACGCCCGGCGCGGCCAGTCTGGCGCGCATTGCAGCGGCCTCGTCCAGCCATTGCTGGCGTTTGTCTTGCTGTTCCATGATCATCCTTTTGCTTGATGGTTAAAAAGCCGGGAGATGCGCACACGGTTCGTGAATTGTAATATACTTCAAACAATCAGTGTACCTGCACCTATTTCCGCAACGCCACAATATGACCGATCCGATTGAAAAACCGCTGGGCTGTACCTGCTTCAAGCTGCGCAAGCTCACGCGCGCCATGTCGCGCGTGTACGACCACCATATGGCCGCCGTGGGCCTGAAGACCACCCAGTACAGCGTGCTGGCCAACGTCGCGCGCGAGGCGTTGCCGGTGGCCGAGCTGGCCGAACGCCTGGGCATGGAACGCACCACGCTCACGCGCAACCTCAAGCCGCTGATGGACGCCGGCTGGGTCGTCGCGCGCCCCGGTGCCGACAGCCGCCAGCGCATCGTCACCATCACCATGTCCGGGCAGCAAAAACTCGCCGCCTCCTACCCGGTGTGGTGCGGCGCCCAGCACGCATTCGAACAACTGGTCGGGCGCGAGGCCGTGCGCGCCCTGCACGCCCAGCTGGAAAGCACGCTTACCCAACTCACTCCACTGATCGAGGACCTGCCCCATGCCCACCCAGAATGAGATGACGCCGCGCGCCGCGTGGCTGCTGATCCTCGCCGCCTCGGCGATACTGATGATCACGATGGGCGCGCGCCTGACCACCGGCCTGTTTCTCTCGCCGATTAACACCTCGACCGGGCTGGGCGTGGCCTCGATCAGCTTCGCCATGGCGATCGGCCAGTTCGTGTGGGGCGCGGCGCAGCCGGTGTTCGGCGCGGTGGCCGACAAATGGGGCTCGGCCAAGGTCATCATCCTCGGCGCCTTCATGCTCGCGGCGGGCATGGCGCTAACGCCATTCGTGTCTTCGCAGTGGGGCCTGATGCTGACCATGGGCGTGTTGACGGCGGCGGGGGCGGGCGCGGGCAGCTTCTCGATCCTGATCGGCGCTACCGCGCAGCGCTTGCCGGCCGCGCGCCGGCCGTTCGCGGCGGGCTTCATCAACGCCGGCGGCTCGTTCGGCCAGTTCGTGTTCGCGCCGCTGATGCAGGCGATCATCAACAGCGCCGGCTGGATCGCGGCGATGCTGACCATGGCGGCCACCACCCTGCTCACCATTCCCCTGGCCTGGCCGCTGCGCAAGGGCGCCGGGCTGGCCAAGCCCGATCCCGCTATCGCGGCGCCGCCCAAGCCGCTTGATGCACCCGGCATCGGCCTGGGCGCGCAGATCAAGATCGCGCTGCGCGACCGCAGCTACCTGTGCCTGCACGCCGGCTTTTTCACCTGCGGCTTTCACATCGCCTTCCTGGTCACGCACCTGCCGGGCGAGGTGGGCCTGTGCGGCCTGCCGGCGGGCGTGTCGGCCAATGCGCTTGCGCTGATCGGCTTGTTCAACATCGCCGGCAGCCTGACCGCCGGCGCGCTGTCGACCCGCTACCGCATGAAGTCCCTGCTGGCCCTGATGTACGCCAGCCGCGCCGTGATCGTCATCGCCTTCCTGCTGGCGCCCAAGACCGCCATGACCTTCTACCTGTTCGCCGGCGCGCTCGGTTTCACCTGGCTGGCGACGGTGCCGCCCACGGCGGGCCTGGTCGGCAAACTGTTCGGCATGCGCTACCTGTCGACGCTGTTCGGCTTGACGCTGCTGTCGCACCAGGTGGGCGGCTTCTTCGGCGCGTGGCTCGGCGGGCTCTCGTTCGTGGCCTATGGCGACTTTACCTGGATGTGGTACGCCGACATCGTGCTCGCCCTGGCCGCGGCCCTCATCAACCTGCCGATCCGCGAAGCGCATGTCGTTCGCGCACCGGCGCTGGCAGTGAAGGCATAAGCATGGCACGCGATACCTGGGCTTACCGCGACGTGGCGGTCGAATCGTTCGTCGATGCGCGCAGCGGCGCCTTGCGCGTCCGCCCGATGGCGGGGCAAGCCTTTGCCCCCAGCCTGCGCGTGCAGTGCGCGCGGGCGCTGGTGGACCCGGCGCTCCATCCGCCCGGCACCCGCTTCCTGCTGTCGGCCAAATTAACCGATCGCCTGGGCGGCACGCCGTTTTTGTATGCGTGGCATGGCGATCCGGTGGTCGTCCTGAGCGCCGCGCAGGCGAAGAAATTTCTGGCCGAGTTCCGGCGTGGCAGGATTTAGCGGTGGATTTGCTCGAACAATTGGCGGCGCTGGCAGACGATGTCGATCGCTACCACGGCACTGACTTCGGCAGCGAGGACGAGGGCGAGCGCGCCAACCGCCGCCTCAAGCTGCGCATGCGCGACCTGATCGTCGCGGCGCACGAGGCGGCGCAGGCGCGGGTGCTGGAACAGGCGCTCGATCTGCTGTGCGGGAACACCGGCTGCGCCGAAGATCACGCGATCTTCCTTGAGATTGGCGCGCAGCTGGCAGGCCGCGGCATCGTCGACGAAGCGCGCATGACGGCGTGCCTGCGCAACGCCCCCGTCAACCGCTGGCTGTAAGGCCCCGGTTCATTCGATGCAGCCGCCGGGGTTTTGCCGTCTTACGGCGCCAGGCCTTTCAAGTGCTCCTGAAATTCCCCGACGGTTTTATCGATGACGATGTCATCGCCAAAATAGGAATTCGCCATTCCCAGACTGAGCAGCCGAATCTCCAGTGCGGAGGGGTTCTTGTAATCGAACTTCAGATTGTAGTTTTTCCCGCTATCGACCGTGGCGACGATGACGACAGGCCGCTCCCGCCCCTCGCTGACCATCGCGTCGGATAAATCCTCCGCCAGCTTCTCCAGCGTGGTCTGATAGGTCATTTCCAGTTGTGCCATGCCCTGGAAGTAATTCAAATCCCTGTCTTTTCGATACAGCCATTCGGAGCTGGTCGTCCCTCCGCCAGGCCTGGCGAAGCGGAAATAGGTGGCATCCCAATCGAGCCTGGTCAAGGCCATGAATTCCAGCAGTACGCCGGTCATTTCCCGCACTACTTCATCTTTTTTAGTCATGCCGCTGGTCCCCCTGTAAACACCTCGAAGATCATACCGCACGATGGGCTCCCCGATCGTCAAGGCGTCGCCGCGCGCAGCAGATAGTCCCGATAAAAGTCGATGAAGGCGCGCACCCGCGCCGGCGCCTGGCGTCCCGGCGGCAGCACGGCATACATGCCGCCGCGCGGCAGCGACCATTGCGGCAGCAGTTCGACCACGGCGCCGGCCTTCAGGCCCGCGGCCAGCGTTTGCCCCTCCAGCACCGAGATCCCGGCGCCTTGCTCGATCAGCGCCAGCAAGGCGGCGGGCGAATCGACCTGCATGCGCGAATTGGTCTGCACCACGGTCTCGGCGCCATCGGCTCCGGTGAACGTCCAGGTGTGCGGGGTGCGCATCAGCGACAGCGCCACCCAGTCGTGCCGCACCAGGTCCTGCGGCGTGGCCGGATAACCGCGCTGGCGCAGATACGATGGCGCCGCCACCACATGCTGCGAGAATTCCCCGAGCTTGATGGCGCGCTGGGTCGAGTCGCGCAGCCAGCCCATGCGAAACGACAGGTCGATGCCTTCGGCGATCATGTCGACTACTTTGTCGGCGGTGCGCAGGTCGACCGTGAGGCGCGGATGCAGCGCCATGAACTGCACCAGCGCCGGACCGATGGCGTGCGCCACCTGCAGCGCCGTGGTGGAGATGCGCAGCATGCCGGACAGTTCGCCCTGGTCGCTGCCGGCCTGCGCCAGCGCGTCGGACAGGGCGCGCAGCAGCGGCTGGCATTGCGCGTGCAGCGCGCGCCCGGCGTCGGTGGGCGCCACCTGGCGCGTGGTGCGGGTGAACAGCGACACGCCCAGCTGGCGCTCCAGGCGCGCTATTTGCACGCTGATCCTGGCCTTGGCCACGCCCAGCCGGTCGGCTGCGGCGGTAAAACTGCCCGCCTCGGCAACGGCATCGAAGATGGTCAGGCTGTTCAGGTCGATCTGGTCGAGAGGCGTCATCTGGATTGATAAGGAATTGGAATCAATCCATTATCAACCATGCGAGTTGGGCGATCAATCGCCATCGGCGGCGTGCGCCGTTGTGCGTATGACTCCTTAATTGATTAGAATTGAGTAACAATGAATTTTTCCAACTGCTATTTATCGAATCAATGCTTGCTGTCATCATGCATCTCATCCAAACCACAGCAGGAGTCTCGCAATGAACATCGTACTGATCGGCGCCACCGGATTTATCGGCACAGCCTTGCTTAATGAAGCCCTCAATCGCGGCCATGCGGTCAGCGCGCTGTCGACCCGCCCGGACAAGCTGGCCCCGCGCGAGCGGCTCCAGGCGCGCGCAGTGGACGTGATGGATGTCGCCGCGCTGACCGCGCAGCTGGCCGGCGCCGATGCCGTGCTGTCGGCCTTCAGCGGCCATGCCCAGGGCGATGTGCAGGCTTACTATGTGAGCGGCGCGCGCAACATCATCGCCGCCGTCAAGGAAGCGCGCGTGCCGCGCCTGCTGATGGTCGGCGGTGCCGGTTCGCTGGAAGTGGCGCCCGGCGCGCAGCTGCTCGATTCGCCGGACTTTCCGGAGCAGTACCGCGCCAGTGCCGAAGGCGCGCGCCAGTCGCTCGCGCTGCTGCGCGCCGAGGCCTCGCTCGACTGGACCATGCTCAGTCCCGCCGCCATGATTTCGCCCGGCCAGCGCAGCGGGGTGTTCCGCCTGGGCGGCAATGCGCTGCTGCTTGACGCTGCTGGCAAGAGCGCCATTTCGGTGGAAGACTACGCCGTGGCCATGATCGATGAACTGGAAAAGCCGGCGCACAGCCGCCAGCGTTTCACCGTGGCTTACTAAGGTTGCCGTTCGAGGGGTGTTCAGGAAAGCGCGCGCGGTGCTGTGAAAATTGTTAAGATTTACAATTCACCCACCGCCGACCGAACGACCACCCCCCGAAAGGACCGACATGGCTTCTAGAAAAATCGCTGTCATCATTGGCAGCTTGCGCAAGGATTCATTCAACCGCAAGGTCGCCAGGACGCTGATGCTGCTGGCGCCGCCCACGCTCGACATGGAGATCGTCGAGATCGGCCAGCTGCCCCTGTACAACCAGGACGACGACGCCGCGCCGCCGCCGGTGTACACCGAGTTCCGCGACAAGCTCAAGGAATTCGACGGGGTCCTGTTCTGCACCCCGGAATACAACCGCTCGGTGCCCGCCGCGCTGAAAAACGCGATCGACGTCGGCTCGCGTCCCTATGGCCAGAGCGCGTGGGGCAGCAAACCGTGCGCCGTGGTCAGCGTCACGCCGGGCGCGCTCGGCGCATTCGGCGCCAACCATCACCTGCGCCAGTCGCTGGTGTTCCTGAACATGCCCGCCATGCAGCAGCCCGAAGCCTACCTGGCCAATATCGGCAGCCATTACGACGGCGACACGCTCACCAACGACAGCACCAAAGCCTTCCTGCAGAAGTTCGTCGACGCGTTCGCGGTCTGGGTCGAACGTCACGCCGACTAAGGCAAGGAGGCGGTCATGATACGCATACGTCACATCGACCATGTGGTCCTGCGGGTGGTGGACCTCGGCGCCATGACCACGTTCTACTGCCAGGTGCTTGGCTGTACGATCGAACGGCGCCAGGACGACATAGGCCTGGTGCAGCTGCGCGCTGGCGCTGCGCTGGTCGATCTGGTGCCGGTCGACGGTAAACTGGGACGCTCTGGCGGCGCGCCGCCCGGGCGCGAAGGGCGCAATATGGACCATCTGTGTTTTCGGGTGGAGCCCTTCGATGCCGGGTCGATCCGCACCCATCTGATTGCATGCGGCGTCACACCCGGCGCGGTCGAATCGCGTTACGGCGCCGAAGGAGAGGGGCCTTCGATCTACCTGGACGACCCCGAAGGCAACACGGTCGAGCTGAAAGGTCCGGCCTGGCCGGGCTGATCGCACACGACGATGACAGAACAAACCACGCCGGCGGCGGACATTGCGCCGCACACGCCGCCCGCTTTCGGCAAGCCGGACAGCGGCCTGCGCCGGCGCGTCTACACGATTATCTTTGAAGCCGATACCAGCGCCGGCCGCCATTTCGACGTGCTGCTGGTGGCCGTCATCCTGCTCAGTATCGCGGTCGTCATTCTCGACAGCGTGCCTTCGGTGGTGGGCCGGGTGGAGAAGCCGCTCAACGTGCTCGAGTGGACCTTCACGCTCCTGTTCACGGCTGAATACGTCGCGCGCCTGTGCTGCGTGCGTCATCCGTGGCGCTACGCGAGCAGCTTTTTCGGCGTGATCGACCTGGTATCGGTGCTGCCGACCTGGTTTGCGCTGCTGGTGCCGGAAGCGTCGGCCTTCCTCGACATCCGCATCCTGCGCCTGCTGCGCATCTTCCGCATCTTCAAGCTCACGCTGTACATCGACGAATACCTCCGGCTTGGGCGCGCCCTGCGCGCGAGCGGACGCAAGATCCTCATCTTCCTGTCGGTGGTGATGATGGCTGTGCTCATCCTGGGCACCGTGATGTACGTGGTCGAAGGCCCGAAAAACGGCTTTACCAGCATTCCGATGGCGATGTACTGGGCCACCGTGACCATGACCACGGTCGGCTATGGCGACCTGACCCCGCAGACCACCCTGGGACGGTTTATCGCCTCGTTCATGATGCTGCTGGGATGGGGGGTGCTGGCGGTGCCGACCGGGATCGTGACGGCGGAAATGACATCGCAGCGCATGAACTGGAAGCCCACTAACCGTACCTGCCCCTCGTGCCTGAGCGAAGGACACGATCCGGAAGCGAAGTATTGCAAGGATTGCGGAGAAGCCTTGTCCGCATAGAAAAACGGCCCCGCGAAGGAGGCCGTTGTTGCTGCAAGCGAGCGTTCCCGATGCGCCGCACCAAGCTGGCACGGTGCGCCGGGGCGATGGCTCACGCCGAGGTGCTGGCGGCGGGCACGTCCTTGCCGATCCAGTAATTGAACTGGCCGAAGGTGGGCAGCAGTTCGGCATCGCGGGCATCGAAGAAGTCCTGGATCATTTGCCGGTACGCGCCGCGCCGCGAGAACTCGGCATGGGTGGCGCTGTACCGCGCCACGGCCGCGTGAAAGGTGCGGCGGATGCCGTCGTCGGCATTGAGGCCCGGATGGCTGCCCGCTTTGCGCGGCCGGCCACGTTTGACGTTGGCGCTGGAGCCGCGCGTCTTGCCCGGCGCGCCGGAGTTCTTATAGTCCGGCAGCAGCGCATCCGGATGCTGGCCGCGCTCCCAAAAGCGGCGCAGATAGCGATAGATGGAAGGATGCGATACCCCGTGCAGCGCGCTTTGCGCCATCACCATGCGCCCGCGCTTGCGCGCCTGGTAGATCGCCGGTTGCTCGGCGACCAGGGCCTGCACCACGGTCCAGGCCCGGTCGCGCACCTGGCGGTGGCGCGCGGGCAGGGCTGCGCTGTCGCCGCTGGGCGCATGCGGGTCGGCCGGCAGCAGGCGCGCGCGCTGTTCGCGCAGGTCGGCGCTCAGGGCCGACAGCGCGGCCAGCTCGGGATGCGCACCTTTCGCGCCCAGTTCAAAGGTGTAAGCGGCGCTGGCGGCGCTGTCGATCCAGAGGATGCGGATCGTGCGCGCTTGCGCCGGGTAGTCGAGCAAGTCATTTTTCAGCAGCATGGCAGCGCTCCCTATGTCGAGTTGTTAGGGTGTCCATGCATGCAAGTTTCACGCCATGGCTGGGTTTGCTTGCCAGCGCCTGTGCCAGGCCGGCGTCGGAGCAGCATCGGCATGTTTTTGGTGCATTGCAGCACGAGTGCACCGTTTCAAGTCAGTACGGCGGCTGAGAACGTTGCCGACTTGAACACGTTTGATCTATATCAAACTCTGATCGCCCTTGTCCCCTAGTCTTGGGGCTCGTGCTGAAGAAGAATCTTGCAGAAGTTTTGATACGAGACAAGGAGTTCTCACACGCCTGCGCTGCGGCGGCGCGATAAGGGTCGCATATCAGGCCGCTTGTCCCCGATACAGCAACTTCGCTTACTAGAAACAATCACTTTTAACGAGGTCTACATGTTTCCATATTCACAATCCGTGACGCCTGCTGTGCGAAGCCACCTGGACGCACAAGTTTCTTTCCTCAACGATATGTCGAAATCGTTGTTCCATTCCTTCCAGCAGCTGTGCAATCTGAACATCCAACTGACCCAGACCTTGCTGGAAGAGACTGCCATCGGCAGCCAGCAACTGCTGACCGCCGACCGCCAGACCGACGTGATCAGTGCAGCCGTATCGCGCGCCCAGCCGGCCACGGAAAAACTGCGCGCCTATCAGCAGCACATTTCGCGCGTGGCGGCCGATGCGCAGGTCGAGCTGGCCCGCGTGACCGAGCAGCACGTGCAGGAAACCACCCGCACCGCGCGCGCCCTGGCTGACGAAGTGGCCCGCGTCGCGTCGGAAGAAACCGAGCGCAGCGTACGCACCCAGCAGGAGAACATGCGCAAGTTCAGCGATCCGTTCACGCAACATGGTGGCGCATGGCGCGGCAACGGCAGCACCGAAGTGCGCGGCAGCACCAGCATGCAGAGCGGCCAGAGCGGCAACGCCCAGGGCGGTTCGGCCGGCAGCAGCCAGAGCGACCAGCATGCCAGCATGCAGGGCAATAGCACTGGTGCTCCGTCGGCTGGCCAGGCTGGCAGCTCCGCGAGCGCGAAAACCGGTGGCGCCAGCGCCGGCAAGAATACGTAAGAATACGCACCGGGGCGCGTCCGACCGGCAAGGCGCCGGCCGGAATCAGTCACATCGTTGCCGGGGCGGGCTGCTTGCCCGCTTCGGTAACCGGATCTGCACGATTGCTGGAAGCGATGCCGAAAAGCGGCCCAAGCACGCGTGAGCGCCGCACGATGTCGACGACAGTAAAACTGAGGCACAAGGTCAGCACGATCAGCACCAGCGCTTCGAGCGGCGGTGCCAGCTTGGCCGGCTGGATGGCATGGGCGATCACGACGATCAGCGTCTGATGCACGATGTACACGGGGAACACCGCCTGCGCCAGATAGCGCCGGTTGGCGCTGTCGCAATTGAGGTGGCGGTGCGCAAATCCCAGCACGGCCACGATCGCGCTCCACGCAAACAGGCAATACACGATGCGTTGCGCGTGCATCAGCGGTATCTGTGCCTGCGCCGAGACCAGCTCATCCGGCAGCGCATAGTAAATGGTCAGTGCGGCCCAGCCGGCTGCCGCCATTCCCAGGCCGTGCCAGCGCAGCGCTTGCAGGCGCGGCCAGAACTGCGGCGTGCGCGCGAGCATGGCCCCGAGCAGGAACAGGAACAGATAGCTCGCATGGTTGAACCAGTCGTCCACCAGCGCATGCGTGGTCGGAAAGCGCGACAGCAGCGCCATGCGCGCGATGGCCAGTACCGCCACCGGCAGCACGATGATCTTCCATCCGGCCAGCAGCGCGCCGACGCGCACGGCCAGCCGGTCGACATGTTCGCCGAGCGCCATCACCAGGCCACCCAGCAGGAGCGTGTACACCCACAGGTAGGCCACGAACCACAGATGGTTCCAGGTCGGCATGATCAGGCAGTCGGTGCCCCGGCAGAATCCATGATAACGGCCGAGGTACAACTGCATGAAGTCGCCGTAGCCGCCCTGGTAGGCCACCTTTTCCACCACTTCAAAGTACGCCTGCGGCGGCACCACCACCAGCATGCCGAAGATGAGCGGCAGCAGCAGGCGCGCACTGCGCTGGCGCAGGAAACGGCCGGCGCCGGTCTTTACCAGCATCAGGCTCGATGCCACGCCGGACACCAGGAACAGCAATCCCAGGCGCCACGGCGACGACAGCAGCATCAGCGGCTCGATGGCATGGCTGGCGAAGGGACTTTTGACATGCCAGTCCCACGTCACGTAATACATGCCGACGTGGTAGAGGATCAATACAAAAAAAGCGAGAATGCGGACCCAGTCGAGGAACCAGAGCCGGTTGGGGGAGGAAGTCATGGCGCGCGCTTCGTGAGTGGAAAACCCCCAGTCTGGCTTGACACGCTCCGGCGCACCAGCGAAATGGGGCGAGCCGGGCTCCCGGTGGGGCGAAACGGGGCGCGGCCTTACAAAAGCGCGATCACGGCGGCCCGGTACTGGCGGCTGCACGGTACGCGCGCGCCGTCGCGCAGCACCAGTTCGCAGTCGCCCTTGTCGAGCGCCTCGACCCGTTCGATCCATGCCAGCTGTACGGCTGCGCGCCGGTGGCAGCGTACGAATCCCGGTCCCAGCTTGTCGAGCAGGCCGGCCAGCGTTTGCCGCATCAGCGGCTGCTCGCCGGCCGTGTGCAGCACCACGTAATTGTCGGCCGTTTCGATCCACCCGATCTGGTCGACACGGATCACGCGCGTGACGCCCCGTTCGGTCACCAGCAACTGGCGCAGCGCATGCTCGCCCGCGAATGGCGGCAGTGGCTGTGCGCTGCGCGCCAGCAGGCGTTCGCGCAGGCGCTGCAAGGCGCGCCGCAGGCGGGCCTGGTCATAGGGCTTGAGCAGATAATCGATGGCGTTGGCGTCGAAGGCCTTCAAGGCATACTGGTCGAACGCGGTCGCGAACACGATCAGCGGCGCCGGCGCGGGCAGCGAGGCGGCCAGTTCCAGGCCGCTCACCTCGGGCATCTGGATATCCAAAAACAGTGCGTCCGGCGCGAACGCCGCGATCTGCTGCATGGCGTCGATCCCGTCGCACGCTTCGGCAATGGCCTCGACGTCGGCCTCCTGTTCCAGCAGGTGGCGCAGCTTGGCGCGCGCGGGGCGCTCATCGTCGACGATCAGGATGCGCATGGCACCCTCATGAGCGCGCGCACGCCCCCCGGCGCCAGCGCCGACAGGGCCAGGCTGGCGCGCTCGCCGTACAGTGCCGCCATGCGCTCGCGCAGGTTGGACAGGCCAACGCCAGCCGGTGCATCCGGCGCCAGCGTGCCGGTGTCGTCGTCCAGGGTCACCACCAGCATGCCGTCATGGCGGCTGGCGGCGATGGCGATATGCGTCGTCCCGCGCCGCTTCTCCACGGTGTGCTTGAAGATATTTTCGAGCAGCGGCTGGATGCTCATCACCGGCACGGGGCAGGCCAGCGCATCGTCGTCGATCCGCCATTCGATGGCCACGCGTTCGGCGTAGCGTTCTTCCATCACGCGCGCATAGCCGCGCACCAGCCGCAGTTCGGTCGATAGCGGCGCGACCTGCAGTTCGCCGACGTCGAGCGTGGCACGCAGCACGTCGGCCAGCTGGATCAGCGTGGCGTCGGCGCGCGCCACGTCGGAATGCATCAGCGAGGAAATGGTGTTGAGCGCATTGAACAGAAAGTGCGGCTGCATCTGCTGGCGCAGGCGTTGCAGGTGCGCCTCGCGCAGCAGGGCGTTGGCCTTCTCGGCGCGCAGCTTCGCCTCCAGCAGCTCCTGATACGACAGGATGCCGAACACGATGACCGTGAACAGGCCGACAAACACGGACAGCTTGAGCGATTCGTAAAAGAAGGTCGGGCCCCAGGCTTCGTGCTCGTAGCGCGAACCGGCCAGCGCGTACACGCCATGGCGGATGCCGAACGCGATCGGCACGAACGCGATCCAGTACATCGGCAGGTATAGCGTCTGCAAGCCGAACCAGCGCCACGGTGTTGCCAGCAGATAGTCGTATTTGCGCGTCAGGCGCCGCTGGAGCGCCAGCAGGCTGCTTGCGGCCAGCATTGAGGAGCTTTCCCACAGCACCGGCTGCCACACCGTCTTGCCGCCATCGCGCAGATAATCTTCGACGGCGACCGATACCATGAGGGCCCAGAACAGCAGCCAGGCGACGCCGATGACGATGGTGAAACGTTCAAGTCGCATGAATAGGCCGCGGGGCTGGTCGAAGCGCTGATGATTGCGTATTCTGTCTTCCATGTCAAAGAATCGGGGGAGATGAGATGGAAGACGGGATGGAAACACCGCTGGCGCAGGACGACACCCCGCGCGCATTCGCCTCGCAGGCCGCCTGGGCGCAATGGCTGGCCGAACACCATGCCGCATCGCGCGGCGTATGGCTGCGCCACGCGAAGAAGGGCGCGCCGGATGCGACCGTGACGTACCAGGAAGCGCTGGAAGTGGCGCTGTGTTTCGGCTGGATCGACGGCCAGAAAAGAAGCCAGGATCAGCACCACTGGCTGCAGCGCTGGACGCCGCGCGCCGCCCGCAGCATCTGGTCGCGCGTGAACCGCGACAAGGCGCTCGGCTTCATCGCCGAGGGCAAGATGCAGCCGGCCGGCTTGGCCGAGGTGGAGCGCGCGCAAAAGGATGGCCGCTGGGACGCCGCCTACGAACCGGCCAGCGCGGCGCAGGTGCCGCCCGACCTGGAGGCGGCCTTCGATGCGCACCCCGGCGCGCGCGAATTCTTCGCCACGCTCAATGGGCAGAACCGCTATGCGGTGCTGTTTCGCATCCAGACCGCGGTCAAGCCCGACACGCGCGCGCGCCGCATCGCCACCTATGCGGCCATGCTGGCGCGCGGCGAAACGCTGCATCCCCTGATGGCCAGGAAAACCTGAGTCCGCGCCTCAGTCGTCGCCGCCGCCGTCGCCCTTGACCTTTTTGGCGCGTTCCGCATCGAGCCTGGCCTTCATGGCGGTGACGTCGCCCATGAATTCGTCGACGCTGTGGTCGGGACTGACGCGCGTCGATGGCGGCATCAGCACCGACATGAACAGCTCGTCGGCCACGCGTCCGTAGCGCTGCTGGTTGCTGATCAGGGTCAGGCCCGATCCGATCAGGGCCAGGATCAGGCAGGCCAGGGCGAAGCGGCGGGTCTGGTGCGGTTTGACCGTCCCCAGGTGAAAGAAGATCACGCCGGCCACGATGGCGATCGCCACGTGCGCACTGTAGCCGGTCAGCGCTTCGAGCGAAAACGCGTAGGCCGCGGTGCTCGACGCCATTTTGTAGGCCAGGATCGCCGTCAGGCCGCAGCCGAAGATGAACAGGTGGCGCCCGAGCCGCGCGTGGCGTCCGAACAGGCGGTTGGCGAAGGCCCAGGCGCCGCTCCATACCAGGCCGGCGCCGATGCCGTAGGCCAGGCCGAGCAGGTAGCGGATCAGCTGGAACGACTGGGTGTCGTTCAGCCACGTGGTAAACAGCGCAAAGGCGCCGATCAGCAGCAGGCCGACCAGGCCGGGAATGCCGCCCTCCCAGCCGTGCATGGTGCGGTCGACCAGCTCCGGCCCGACCGGAAAGTCGGCCCCGCGCACGCGCAGGCTGGTGTGGCCGATGCGGATCACGGTGTCGCCCGTCAGCACCAGGCTGGTCTTGCGCCGGCCCAGGTGGATCACGCCGTTCCTGGTGCCCAGGTCGCGCAGCACGACCTGGCCATCGTCGCCCGCTTCGAGCACGGCGTGGCGCGGCGCGGCGAAGGCGTCGTCGAGAATGAAGTCGTTGTCGTAGCCGCGGCCGAAGCGGATCGGCAGCGTGTGGACCTGGTGCCGGTGCAGCACGTCGCCATTGCGTGCCAGCGTTTCGATGAAGTAGGGCGCGTTCATGGCTTGGTCCCGCGCGCCAGCGCTTCGAGAAAGGTGCGCGTGGTGCGCAAGCCGTTTTCGTAGGAGACGCCGGAGACGTCGAGGCGGCTCTGCAAGGTGGCGCGGGCGTCGTCGGTGCTGGCCGTGAGCAGGGTGAAGTTGTACAGGCCCGCGAACTTGCGGTAGGCGCGCACGCAGGTCACCGCGCGCAGCGGGAGCGACTTGGTCTTGACGAATTTTTCGGTGCACATTGGCCCGGTCAGGCGCGTGTCCTTGGTGCTGCCCAGGTTATCGGTCTTGAACAGGGTCGTGGCCAGCACCGCGAAGCGCACCGGGTCCAGGATGGCCGAGCGCACGTACTGGTGCGTCATCGATACGTGCCCGGTCTGCTGCGAGTCCGATACGAAAATGGCGGACTCCATCGCGCAAGCCATGGTGTCGGCATTGAAGGTGGCTTCGGCCTTGACGTTCGAGCGCCCCCAGCAGCGCACCTGTTCCGACTCGCGCACCGGCACCTGGTACGGGCCCATGGTCTTGAGCGAGAGCGGGGCATCGAGCAGGCGGTCGATCATGGCGCGCTGGTGGGCCAGCAATTGCTGGCCGATCAGGGGATTGAAATCCTTGGGCGTGCTGGTTTGCGCCGCCACGCGTTTCAGCAACTCCTGGGCGAAGCGCACCGGCACCAGGAAGCTGATCAATTCGCCGTCGCGCCGCTTCGAGACATTGACCCCGGCCACGTCGCCGGCCACGGTCACGCTGGGGCCGCCGCTCATGCCCGAGTTGATCGGGCCGGTGAACATCAGCTGGTCGTAAAAGCTGCGCGTGATGATGCCGTTATACGAGCCCTCCGAAATGGCGAAGCCGAGATCGAGAGGATTGCCCAGCGAATACAGATACTGGCCCTGGGTCAGCTTGACCAGTTTCTCGGGGATATTGAAAAAGCCGCTGCCGTTGCGGTTGATGCGCACCACCGCCAGGTCGTGCAGCACGTCCACGGCCAGCAGCTCGACCGGACCGCTCTTGCCGTCGGTATCGATATATTCGCCCACGTAGACATCCGGGTCGAGCGCCATCTGCGATACCACGTGGTAATTGGTCAACACCAGGTTGCTGGTGCCGACCATGAAGCCCGAACCCACGGTCGACTGGCTGCGTCCATTCTTGAGCAGCATGCGGATTTGCAACAGGTCGCCCTTGGCGGCGGAATACACCTTTTGCGCGGCCGAGGAGGGCGGCGGCAGGGCGGCATTGTCTTCGACTTCGGGGGCGGGGGCCGGAGGCTGGGCGCCGGGCGGAATGACGGCCGGGGCTGGCGGGGGTACGACGGCGGGAATGGTCAGCGGGGCGGGCGGGCGGGGCGGCGCGGGTGGCGTCGCGGGCGCCGCGATAGCATGGGCGGCGAAGCAATAAGCAAGCACTGCAGTATTGACAAATTTCATGCAATCCTTCGGTGGCAAGAGCTGTTTCCGCTATCTTGCCACCAGCTTAGCTTATTTGCGCGCGTTACGGGTTCCCTTACAGTTCGCCGTCTTGCGCGACCGGCTCGGCCAGCGGGGTCATCATGTGGCCGAGTTTGGCTTCCTTGGTGTTCAGGTAGCTGTTGTTGAAGGCGTTGCGGTTCACCAGCAGCGGCACGCGTTCGCTGACGCTGACGCCGAGTTTTTCCATCGCATCGATCTTGCGCGGATTGTTGGTCATCAGGCGCAGCGCGCGGATGCCGAAATGGGCGAACATCGGCTGGCACAGCTCGTAATTGCGGGCGTCGGCGTGAAAGCCCAGCGCCAGGTTGGCCTCGACCGTATCGGCGCCGGCTTCCTGCAGGCGGTAGGCGCGCATCTTGTTGACCAGGCCGATGCCGCGCCCTTCCTGGCGCAGGTACAGCAGGATGCCGCGGCCTTCCTCGGCGATGCGCTTGAGTGCGCCTTCGAGCTGGGCGCCGCAATCGCAGCGTTGCGAAAACAGCACATCGCCGGTGAGGCATTCGGAGTGCACGCGCGCGAGCACGGGTGCGCCGTTGCCGATCTCGCCCAGGGTCATCGCCAGGTGCTCCTTGCCCGTTGCATGCTCGACAAAGGCGTGCAAGGTGAACTGCGCCCAGGGAGTGGGCAGTGCGCACGAGGTGGTGTAATCGAGGAGTTCTTCAGTGACGGGGGAGGGCATGGCCATGTTCTCAAATCTATTGCTGTAGCCGCAAGTGTAGCGGAAAATGGGGGGAGCCGTTGGGGGAGGGGCTCTAACACGGCCGGGAAAACCCTGACGCGCGCCCCCATAACGGTGTTCTGAACGAAAATGTCCGTTGGACAAAAAAGAGTGTACTTGCATTTTAATCTATAAAGTTGCCATGTCTCAATCCTATCTCGAAGCCGACCGCCTGAACCTGTTCATTTCCAAGGTCACCGATTACGCGATCTATATGCTGTCGGCCGATGGCGAGGTCGTGAGCTGGAATGCGGGCGCGGAACGCTTCAAGGGCTACACGCCGGATGAAATCATCGGCACGCATTTTTCGGCCTTTTACACGCCCGAGGACCGGGCCAACGGCGTTCCGCACAGGGCGCTGTATCAGGCCCGCACGACCGGCAAGTTCGAAGACGAGGGCTGGCGCGTGCGCAAGGACGGGTCCCTGTTCTGGGCCAGCGTCGTCATCGATCCGATTTTTGGCGCGGACGACGAGCTGCTGGGATACACCAAGATCACGCGCGACATCACGGAAAAGCGCCGCACGGCCGAAGCGCTGCACGCCAGCGAAGAGCGGTTCCGGCTGCTGGTGCAGAGCGTGACCGATTACGCTATCTATATGTTGTCGCCCGCCGGGCTGATCACCAATTGGAACGAGGGCGCCAGGCGCATCAAGCGGCTGGACTTCGACGACGTCAAGGGCAGCCATTTTTCGCGCTTCTATACCGACGAGGATAAACGCAACGGCATCCCGGGAAAAGCCTTGCGCACGGCGGAGCGGGACGGACGCTACGAGACGGAAGGGTGGCGCGTGCGCGGCGACGGCACCCGCTTCTGGGCTCACGTGGTGATCGATCCCGTGTTCGACTCGGCCAGGCAGCTGATCGGCTTCGCCAAGATCACGCGCGATATTACCGAGCGGCGCGAGGCGGCCCTCATGCTTGAGCGCACCCGGGAAGCGCTGCAGCAATCGCAAAAACTGGAGGCCATCGGCAAGCTGACCGGCGGTATCGCGCACGACTTCAATAACCTGTTGAACGTGATCTGCAGCGGCATCGACTTGTTGCGTGCGACGCCTTCGGATACCACCAAGCACCGCAGGATCATGGATAGCATGGAGCGCGCCGCACAGCGCGGCGCCGCGCTCACCGGCCAATTGCTTGCGTTCGCACGTCAACAACCGCTGGCACTCGAACTGCTTGACATTAACCACGTCATCGCGTCGTTCGAGGCCGTGCTGAGACGGGCCATTCCCAGCTCGGCCAGATTCGTGATTGAAAAGGCGCACGTCGGCACGGTGCGCACCGATGTCTCGCAATTCGAGTCCGCGCTCCTGAACCTGGTGATCAATGCACGCGATGCCTTGAATGACGACGGGACCATTTCGCTGGAAACGCGCCAGGTCATCCTTGGCGATAACGAGATCGATCACCTCCCTGCGGGGATATATGCGCTCATTACGGTCGGCGACGATGGAACCGGCATGGCGCCAGAGGTCGCGGCCCGTGCGCTGGAGCCTTTTTTCACGACCAAAGCGGTAGGCAAGGGAACCGGCCTCGGGCTGAGCCAGGTGTATGGCTTGATGCAGCAATCGGGCGGCCACCTGGTCATCAAGTCGGTGGTGGGGCAAGGCACCTGCATTTCCTTGTACTTTCCGGCGCAGGAGGCGGAGCTGGGGGCGGAGCCTGAAGCGCCAAGTCTCGATAAAGCACTGGTCGTCGATGACCAGCCCGATGTGCTGGACATGACGGTGGCCATCTTCCAAAGCCTGGGTTACGATGCGATCGCTGCGAACAGCGGGGCCGAAGCGATGCACCTGTTGCAGCAGCATCGTGATATCAAAGTGCTGTTTACCGACGTGGTGATGCCCGACATGAACGGCGTGGTGCTCGCGCAGGCCGCCAGGGAGCTTGCGCCCGAGATGAAAATCCTCCTCACCTCCGGCTACATGAGTGGTCCGCTGCGCGAGCAATTCGGCGACGGCCTCGCGCAGTTCGAACTGATCACCAAGCCGTACCGGCTGGCGGACGTGGCCAAGCGCCTGCGCGCTGCCACCACCTGACAGGCAAGCCCCCGATCGATCGCCCGGATGGTGCGCAGCGCACACTGCGCACCATCGACGGCCGGTTAGTAAGGCAGGTCAAACACCAGCACCTCGGCCGCCTCGGTGTTCTCGATCCTGATGGCGCTCTCCTGCGTCATTTTCAGGGCATCGCCGCCGTTGAGCTGCACGCCGTTCACCGTCAGCGAACCCCGGATCAGGTGGACGTAGCCCGTGCGTCCTTGCGCCAGCGTGTGTTCGATCGCCTCGCCGCCATTCAGGATCCCCGCATAAATCGCGGCATCCTGGTGAATCAGCACCGAACCCTGGCGACCGTCGCCCGAGGCAATCAGGCGCAGCTGGCCGATTTTGCTCTCCGGCGTGAAGTGCTTTTCCTCGTAGCTGGGAGCAATGCCCGTCACGTTCGGCTGGATCCAGATTTGCAGGAAGTGCACCTGCTCCGTGGCCGAGCCGTTGAATTCGCTGTGCCGCACGCCGGTCCCGGCGCTCATCCGCTGCACATCGCCATAGTGCAATACCGACCCGGTGCCCATGCTGTCCTTGTGTTCCAGCGCCCCTTCCAGCACGTAGGAAATAATCTCCATGTCGCGGTGGCCGTGGGTGCCAAAACCTTGCGAGGGCGCTACTTTGTCTTCGTTAATGACCAGCAGCGGGCCGAAACCGGTGTGTTTCGGATCGTGATAGTGACCGAAAGAAAACGTATGTTTGGATTGCAGCCAGCCATGATTTGCGTTGCCACGTTCTGCGCCTTGACGAATTTCCAACATGATATGCTCCGTTTCTTTAAGGTTAATGTGCAATAATTTCGATCCACGTTATCGGTGGATTTCTGTTTCACTGCACCGATGAAGCTAGTATAGGCGTCGTCAAGCGAATCAAAAAACGGAAAATTTCGTCCTCTATGATCGAAAAAATCGAATGTTAAAACTGAGCCTGGAAGCACTGCTGATCATCGACGCCATCGACCGCCGTGGCTCGTTTTCCAAGGCGGGCCAGGAATTGCACCGGGTGCCCTCGAGCATTTCCTACACGGTGGCCAAGCTGGAGGAAGACCTGGGCGTGCAAGTGTTCGAGCGCAATGGTCCGCGCATCCTGCTCACCCCGGCCGGGCGCGAATTGCTCACCGAAGGGCGCTACCTGCTCAAGGCCGCGCAAGACCTGGAACACCGCGTGCGCCGTGTCGCTTCCGGCTGGGAAACCGAACTGGGCATCGGCATCGATTCGATGTTTTCCGCGCTGGCGCTGCGCGACGATATCCGCGCCTTTTACGATGTAGCCCAGCAGACCCGCCTGCGCATCGTGCAGGAAACCTTGTCCGGCCCGTGGGAAGCCTTGCTCGACCGCCGCGTCGACCTGCTGGTCGGCGTCGCCGGCGACGGTCCGGCCGGGGGCGGCTACGTTGCGCGCGTGATCGGCTCGATGCCCTTCGTGTTCGCCGTCGCGCCCGGCCATCCGCTGGCGGCCATGCCCGAGCCGCTCGGACGCAGCCAGTTGCAGAATCACCGCGCCATCGTGGTGGCCGATTCGGCACGCAATATGGCCGCGCGCACGGTCGGCCTGCTGCTCGGCCAGGACGCGCTGACCGTGCCCACCATGCAAGCCAAATACGATGTGCAGATCGCCGGCCTGGGCTTCGGCTTTCTGCCCGAAGCCTGCGCCCGCCCCGCCATCGAACGCGGCTTGTTGATCGAAAAACAGGTCGAGGAAGTACGCGGCGCCGAAACCTTTTACCTGGCCTGGCGCGTGGGCGAGGAGGGCGCGGCCCTGCGCTGGTGGCGCGAGCGCATGCAGCGCCCCGGCCTGTTTGCGCAACTGGCCGGTTTTGTGCCGGGCGGATTTGCAACACGGGCTTGAACAGGGAAAAATTTTTCCGCGAATCACCTTAGTTCTTGATCGAAACGTTGGTGAGGGTAAATAACTCGGGGGTACCATGAACTTCACTGTTACCCACCTTCTCGATCCCGATGACTTGCTCGAGCCCGGCGCCATTACTTGTTTTACGCGTGTTAGCGGACCGCCGCGGCGTACCGTCCGGCCTGCTGATCGAGGCCGGCGCGGCAGCGGCCGACGCGCTCGTGGCGCCGTCCACCGTGGCCGCGCTGGGCGCCTTGCGCGAGGAATTTCCCTGCCTGTACCGGGCCGGCCTTGATGTCCGGCTGGCCGACCTGCTGCGCGGCCAGGGCTGGAGCGAGCTGGCCGCGCCCAGCCTGTTTTGCGCCGACGAGCGCCTGAGCGCGGCGCTGCTGCCCCCTGAAGCGCGCTGGATCGATGGCGACTGGTGCATGGCCGCGCCAGCCAGGGAGCCGGCCCGCCAGGCGGCATCGCGCACGCTCGCCCTGCAACTGGTGCAACTGGTCGCCGCCGACGCCGACACCCACGAAATCGAAGCGCTGCTGCGGCTCGACCCGACCCTCTCTTACCAGCTGCTGCGCCTGGTGAATTCACTCGGCATGGGTGTGGTGCGGCGCATCACCAGCTTTGGCCAGGCGCTGCTGATCCTTGGGCGCCAGCAACTGCGGCGCTGGCTCAACCTGATGCTGTTCGCCGCCAACAAGGATGACATCCGTTCGCCCATGCTGCTGGCGCGCGTGTCGGTGCGCGCGCGTGCGCTCGAACTGCTGGCGCGCACCCGAGGCCTGGACAAGCTCACCCAGGAGCAAGCCTTCATGACCGGCATGTTCTCGCTGCTCGGCGTCCTGTTCGGCATGCCGCTGCCGGCGATCCTGGCGCCGCTCTCGATCAGCGACGCGGTCCAGGGCGCGCTGCTGCACCGCGACGGTGAACTGGGCGCGCTGCTGGACCTGGTCGAAAGCGCCGAACGGGGCCAACCCGATGCCCTGGCGGCGCGCATCGATGCGCTGCAAATGACGCCGTGCGACTTCAACGGCGCCATCATCGAAGCGAACCGCTGGATGCTGGGCGCGCTGCGCGACAGCGGCGCGCGTCATCATGGCTGAATCGGCCCTCGACCGCAGCCTCGACCTCGTGCGCACCGCGCGCGCGATGGAGGGCAGTGCGCTGACCCAGATGCTGGTGCGGCTCGAAGCCGAGCTGCTGCTGGCCAAAGAGGCCCAGCAACCACCGGCGCGGCGCCTGCTGCGGCACCACGCCGACACCTACGAAGCGTCCGACGAACCGGTGATCGTGCTCGATTTGTCGGGCTACCTCACCAGCTGGAACCGTGGCGCCGAGGCGGTGTTCGGCTACAGCAGCGAGGAAGCGATCGGCCAGCACGTGCTGTTCCTGTACGCCGACGATACCGACGAAGTCGACCCCGGCATCGCCGAACTGTTCCTCGAACACGGCAGCTGCCTGGTCGAAGTGCGGCGCCGCCGCAAGAGCGGTGACGTGATCTGGGTGCGCCTGGCGCTGTCGCTGATCCACGATGACGATGGCGAAGCGGTCGGCATGCTGGTGCACCTCTCGCCGCTGGCGGAACACCTGACCGAGGAAGACAAGATCCGCCTGTACGCCCGCATCATCGAAGACAGCGACCAGGGCGTGCTCATTACCGATGCCAGCGAGCGCATCGTCTCGATCAACAGTTCGTTTACCCGCATCACCGGCTACTCGGCGGCCGAATCGATCGGCCAGACCCCCGACCTGCTGCGCTCCGGCGTGCACGACGCCGAGTTCCGCGCCAAGGTGCGCGCCGCCATGCAGGGCAACGGCCCGTTCCGGGGCGAGATTGTCGGCAAGCGCAAAAATGGCGAGCTGTTTCCGCAATCGGTCACCATCAGCGTGGTGCGCAATGCGGCGGGCAGGATCACCCACACCTTCTCGCTGTTTTCCGACATCAGCGTGCACAAGGACGCCGAAGCGCGCATGCAGCGCATGGCCAACTACGACGGCCTGACCGGCCTGCCGAACCGCTCGCTGTTCAATCACCTGGTCGGACAAGTGCTCAACGAAGCGCGGCGCGGCAACGAGTACGGCGCGTTGATGGTGGTCGAAGTGAACCGCATCGGCGCCATCAGCGACACGCTCGGCCACGACGTGGCCAGCGAAGTCATTTGCATGGTGGGGCGCCAGTTCCGCTGCGTGCTGCGCGAGCCGGACATCCTGGCGCGCATCGACGGCAGCAAATTCGCCATTGCCCTGCCCAGCATCGGCCAGCGCGAGCACGCCGGCATCGTCGCGCAAAAGCTGCTGGCGACACTGGCCGCGCCGCTGCTGGTGGCCGGCCATGGCTTGCAGGTGAGCGCCAATATCGGCATCGCGCTATACCTCGACGACAGCATGGATACCGCCTCGCTGCTGCGCTTTGCCGAGGTGGCGCTGGCCAAGGCCGGCGAATCCGGCGCCGGCGGTTTCCTGTTCTACCGCGACGAGATGGACCAGCGCGCGCGCGAGCGCCTGCGCCTGGAAACCGAACTGCGCGACGCCCTGGCCGGCAACCAGTTCGAGCTGCACTACCAGCCCAAGGTGAGCCTGCGCAGCGGCCGCATCGTGGGTGCCGAGGCGCTGATCCGCTGGCGCCATCCGGAGCGCGGCATGGTCTCGCCAGGCGTGTTCATTCCGCTGGCCGAGGA
Source organism: Massilia sp. DJPM01 (assembly GCF_030348125.1). Lineage (NCBI taxonomy): Bacteria > Pseudomonadati > Pseudomonadota > Betaproteobacteria > Burkholderiales > Oxalobacteraceae > Massilia > Massilia sp. DJPM01. The sequence goes on along the minus strand of NZ_JAQOZV010000039.1, from coordinate 26,548 downwards.
AACCGGCCTGATTTTCGATATCGGCAACTGGGTCATGAACGAAGCCTGCCGCCAGATCCGCGCGTGGGACGATGCGGGCCTGTCCATGCCGCCGATCGCGATCAACGTCTCGGCGCGCCAGTTCGACCGCACCCTGCCGGGCCGTGTGAGCGACATGCTGGACCGGCACCGCGTCGAGCCGACGCAAATCATGCTGGAGATAACCGAGAGCCTGCTGGTGCGCGGCACCGACGGCGTGATCGCCATCATGAACGAACTGGTGGCCATGGGCCTGGCGCTGGCGCTGGACGACTTTGGCACCGGCTATTCGAGCCTGGCTTATCTGAAGAAATTTCCGATCAGCACGCTCAAGATCGACCGCTCCTTCGTGATTGGCTTGCCGTACGAAGAAAACGATTGCGCCATCGCCCGCGCGATCGTGACGATGGCCCAGCAATTGCGCCAGGAAATCGTGGCCGAAGGCGTCGAGACGCCTGAGCAGATGGCCTTCTTGCGCGACCTCGGCTGCGACCAGCTGCAAGGCTATCTGTTCAGCCAGGCGGTGTGCGCGGATGAGTTTGCCCGCATGCAGCGCGAAGCGAAACGGCTGATGGTGACCCGCTGAAGCGCTGGAGCGCCAATCGCGCGCACTTCTGTTCAACATCAAACAAGGCGCGCATTTTCCGCGCATGCTTTCTTCACAGGTCAACCACCCCTTTGAAGAGTCCGCTTTGATGATCCCTTCCCCTACCGATCCGCAAGTCACGGTGCTGATGCCGACCTACGGCCAGTCCGCTTTCATCCGGCGCGCGCTCGACAGCCTGCTGGCCCAGTCCATGCAGGACTGGGAAGCCATCCTCATCGACGATGGCTCGCCCGACGACACGGCCGCCATCGCCGCCCCGTTCCTGCTTGACGCGCGCGTGCGCTACCGGCGCCTGCCGCACAACACCGGCCTGGGCAACGCCCTGAACTGCGCGCTGGACCTGGCGCGCGCGCCGCTGATCGCCTGCCTGCCCAGCGACGATGTGTTCTACCGCGACCATCTGGCCTCGCTGTGCGCGGCGCTGCATGCCGATCCCGGCGCCGTTCTCGCCTACGCGGGCGTGCGCCATCATTACAACCGCGAAGCCGACGGCCTGATCGCCGGCGGCGCGCTGCAACTGGTCCAGTGCATGTACCGCGCGAGCGAGCTGCGCTGGACCGACCGCGACGAGCTCGAATCGGACGACCTGGAACGCCTGTTCTGGTCGCGCCTGCGCGCGCAGGGCGCCTTTAGCGGCACCGGCCGGGTAACGTGCGAATGGACCAGCCACCCGGCCCAGCGCCACAAGCTGATGCAGGAGCCGGCGGGCGGCATCAACCCGTTCCGCCAGCATTACCGGGTGCGCGAACCGCTGCGCTTCCACACCACGGTAGGCAACGCGATCGACGAGGTGGCGCAGTACCGCGCCATGCGCGCGCGCCCGCCCACGCCGGCTGCGGACGATGGCTTGACCATCCTGCTGGCCGGCGAACTGGCCTATAACGCCGACCGGGTGCTGGCGCTGGAAGAGCAGGGCCACACCCTGCACGGACTATGGATGCGCGCGCCGTACTGGTACAACACGGTCGGGCCGCTGCCGTTCGGCCATGTGCGCGAAGTGCGCTCCGGCCGCTGGCGCGAGGCACTCGCGCAGCTGCGGCCGCACATCATCCACGCCCAGCTGAACTGGCAAGCGGTGCCGTTTTGCCACGAGCTGATGCTGGCCACGCCCGGCGTGCCGTTCGTGTGGCACTTCAAGGAAGGCCCGTTCATCTGTCTTGAAAAAGGCAGCTGGCCGCAGCTGATGGACCTGTTCGAGCTGGCCGACGGCTGCATTTTCAGCAGCCCGGAAATGCGCGACTGGTTCGATACGGTCTTGCCGGGTTTGTCGACGTCCAAGCCCTGCCATGTGCTCGATGGCGACCTGCCCAAGGCGAGCTGGTTCGGCGGCGTGCGCACACCCTTGCTGTCCGCCGCCGGGGACGGCGAATTGCACACCGTGGTTCCCGGCCGCCCCATCGGCCTGCATCCCCACACCGTCGGCGAACTGGCGGCCCAGGGCATCCACCTGCATTTCTACGGCGACTTTACGCACGGCCAGTGGCGCCAATGGATCGCCGACGCACGGCGCCTGGCGCCACGCCACCTGCACCTGCACGCCAACGTCGACCAGTCGCGCTGGGTCGACGAATTCTCGCGCTACGACGCCGGCTGGCTGCACGCCTTCGCCAGCACCAACCAGGGCGAACTGCGGCGCGCCAACTGGGATGACCTGAACTATCCGGCGCGCATGGCGACGCTGGCGGCGGCCGGCCTGCCGATGATCCAGCGCCGCAACGAGGGCGCCATCGTCGCGACGCAGTCATTGTCGCGCACGCTCGGCACCGGCCTGTTCTACGATTCCATCGCGCACCTGGGCGCCTTGCTGCGCGACCGTCCGCACATGGACGCGCTGCGCGAGCAGGTGTGGTCGCAGCGCGCGCGCTTCACCTTTGATGCCCATGTACCCGAACTGGTCGCGTTTTTCCGGCAAGTGATCGCGGCGGCAGGCAGCAATCGCTCGCGTGGGGAGCGCACGGCGACGGGCTGACCGTCAGTGCACGGATCAGCGCCGCGCGCGCAGGGGATCGAGCAGGCTGCGCAGGTCGTTGTGATCGAGCTCGTACATCAGCGCCAGCAGCTCGCCGATTTCCCCGCGCGGAAAACCTTCGCGCGCGAACCAGCCAAGGTAGTGGCCGGGCAGGTCGGCGATGACGCGGCCTTTGTATTTACCGTAAGGCATCTCACGGGTCAGCAGCAGCTGGAGGTGTTCTGGTTTCATGATCCCGCTACTGTAGCAAAAACCGCGTCCCCGGGCCGCTTGCGCGTTCGCGACCATCCTCCGGTTGACATTGCCGGTTAACGTAACTATCATTGTTACATTAAATCCCGGCGAGTTGGCCGGGGTGCCAACCAAGCCAAAAGGCATATGATGGATACAGACTTTATCGTCGTCGGCGGCAGCTTCGCCGGCATGGCGGCCGCCATTCAACTGGCGCGCGCCAACCGTCCGGTGCGCGTGATCGACGCTGGCCAGCCGCGCAACCGCTTCGCCGCCGCCGCCCACGGCTTCCTGGGCCACGACGGACGCGCCCCGCGCGCCATCATCGACGATGCGCGCCGCCAGCTGCTGGCCTATCCCAGCGCCAGCGTCATCGATGCGACAGCCGACAGCGCGGCCCCTGTCGACGGCGGCTTCGAAGTCGTCCTGGCCGGCGGTGAGCGCATGCGCGGCAAGCGCCTGATCCTGGCCAGTGGCGTGGTCGACCAGTTCCCTTCGATTCCGGGCGTGCGCGAGCGCTGGGGCACCTCGGTGCTGCACTGTCCCTACTGCCACGGCTACGAATTCCTGGGCCGGCAGCTCGCGGTGATCGGCGTGATGCCGATGTCTTCCCACATGGCGCAGCTGATCGCCGAGTGGTCGCCGTTCGTCACCTACTGCGCCAACGGCATCGCGCTCGACCCGGAACAGGGGCAGGTCCTGCGCGCGCGCGGCATCCGCATCGAACACAGTCCGGTGGTGGCGCTCGGCGGCGTGGCGCCGGCGCTGGATGGGATTATCCTTGCGGATGGCACGCTGGTGCCGGCCGATGCCGCCTTCCTGGCCACGCAGGTGTCAACCAGCCCGCTCGCGCGGCAGCTCGGATGCGCGTTCGACGAAGGCCCGCTCGGTGCATATGTGCGCACCGACGAGTTCCAGGAAACCAGCGTGCGCGGCGTGTTCGCGGCCGGCGACGTGGCGCGCATGTGGCACAACGCCACCTGGGCCGCCGCCGATGGCGTGAGCGCCGGCACGGCGGCCCACCGCTCGCTGGTCTTTGCCTGACGCGGCCTGCCATGCTATCGTCTGGCTCATCTCAAGGAGCCAACAATTGACCTGCCTGCGCCGCCCCCGGCGGTCCGGGTTCGCCGGCCGCGCAGATCGAGCGCCTGGAAATCGTCAGCCGCAGCCCCGCCTTTGACGGCAAGGTCTTCGACGGCGCCATGCCGCTCATCGCCGGCAGCCGCAAGAGCTTCGTCAACCGCCGCTTCGGCCGCCCGGAACGCTACTCCACCCAGCACCTGAACCACTGGAGCTACGGCGACCAGTTCCCGTTCAGTTACGCCGTCACCACCGATCCGGTCAGTGGCGCCACCGACGGCATCTTGGCGCGCTGCCAGGCCAGCGACAGCTGTCCGAAGCTGATGCACGTCGATAGCAGCACCGAATTCTGGCAGGGGCGCGCCTCGCTGGTGGTGAGCGACGGCGCCGGCAAGGACATCGCGCTGCCGGCCGGCGTGCGCACCTATCTCATGGCGTCGACCCAGCACATGACGGCGAACCGGGCGACGGTCGGCAACTGCAAGTGGACCAATAATACGGCGCAGCAGGGTCCCGCCGTGCGCGTGCTGCTCGATCATCTGGTGGCGTGGGCGCGCAGCGGCAAGGAGCCGCCGGCCAGCCGCTATCCGCGCATCGGCGACGCCATGCTGGTGCCGCCGCAGCGCGACGCAGTGGGTTTTCCGGACCTGCGCGCGCTTGGCGTGAGCTATCCGGAAGGGTTGAATGAATTGACGGTGCTCGATTACGCCAGCCTGCCGTCCAGGCCGGCGCCGGACAAGCGTTATCCGGTGCTGGTGCCGATGGCCGATGTGGAGGTGCCCCTGGCCACCTACGCCGGCTGGAACCTGCGTCGTGGCGGCTTTGCGGAAGGCCAGCTATGTGGTCTGAATGGCTTGTCGGTGCCGTTTGCGGCGCTGCCGCACCCCGCCGGTTTCCTGGCTGCTCGACGAGAGCGCATTGGTCAGGGTCGACTTGCCCGCGCCGGAGGTGCCGAGCAGGATCAGTGTCTGCCCCGGCGCCAGCCATGGTGCGAGCACGCGCGCCAGCTCGTCGCCCAGGGCGTTGAGCGCAAACGCCTGCACGCGGCGCGGCAGGCGCTCGGTGAGCTGGCGCATGCGGCCCTCGACGTCGATGCCGATATCGGCCTTGGTCAGCACCACCACCGGCTCGACGCCGGACGATTCGGCCAGCGCCAGGTAGCGTTCGAGCCGGCGCAGCTTGAAGTCGTGGTCCAGGCCCATGACCAGCAGCGCAGCGTGCCGATGCTGCGCACCAGCCTGTCGAACTCGAAGATCGCACGCCGTGTCGGATTAGGTGCTGTATAAGTGCACAGCTTGCGGATCAGCGTACCTTGGGTCATTTCTTTTAGCGTCAAAGTGGCGACGATCTGATCGATATTCGGCTTCTCGCTGACAATGAGCTGCACATCGCGCCCGCGAGGCTATGCCGGACAGCTCTACTGCTGGGGCGTCAGCGGGTTCGCTTTCAGGTGCTCGATCATGTAGTCGCAGAAGACGCGCGCACGTCGCGGCAGTCTCATTGCTGGAGGGTGCACCGAGTACAGCTCGCCGACGTCCGTCATCAATTCCGGCAGCACCGCGACCAGGCGACCGGCCGTGACATCGGCCTGAGCCAGAAAGGTCGGAAGCATGACGATGCCCATGCCGGCTAGCCCCGCCTGATGCAGGAAACGCATGTCGTCTGCGACCAAGGCGGGCTTGCCGGCGGGACGAGGAAACCCCTCCAGATGCCCGTCCCTGAACGTTAGCCAAGGCAGGCGAGCGGCCTCCTCGGGGCTGCCGGGATAGCCAGAACGCAGCAACAGGGCGGGCGTGGCGTAGGCATGAAATCGCAATGCGCTGAGTCTGATCGCGATTAGGGTCGAGTCCGGCAGAGGCGCGAGTACAACCCGCAGTGCCACGTCGACGGCTTCCAACACCACATCGGCCTTGCGGTTCTCGATCCGGACATCGAGCCGAACGGCTGGGTAGCGGGCGGCGAATCCGGCCAGTGCGGCGGCCAAAAAGGTGGCCGCCATGTCCACCGGCACCGAGATGCGCAGCAGCCCCGACGGCGGCCCCGCCTTCTCGGAAATGCCCGCCACTGCGCCGCGCAGGGCTTGCATATGCGGCTCGATCTCGCGCAGGAAGGCGGCGCCAGCGCTGGTGAGCGCGATGTTGCGCGTGGTTCGACTGAACAGCTGGGTGCCCAGAGAACGCTCGAGCTGCGCAATGCCGCGGCTCACCGATGAGCGTTCCAGCCCGAGCGTCTCGCTGGCCGTGGAAAAATTTTTTTCCTTGGCGACTTCGAAGAAAAGGGTGAGTAGTTTCAGGTCCATTGGTGCAATCAGCGCAACACAGATGGAGCATAATATACCCAGTAGGGAGTGGGTGCAATATCTTATACTTACGCAATGTTATCAAGCACCCATACCCATATTTTGCCGCCGCCGATGCCCAGCCTGTCCGTGGCTCACGATTCGCCCCTGTTGCCGGAGGACGTGCTCTGGGTCGGCCAGTTGAAGAACTGGACTCAAGCCCTTCCCAGGCCGCAACCAATTCTGATGATCTCGGCACATTGGATGCGCCAGCCGTTGACCTTGGGTGCGACCGGTCCTGCCCCGCTGAGCGACGATTTTCTGGCTTCCCGCCGCGCTTATATGCGCAGACCTGTGCTGCGCCGAACGCACCGCGCCTTGCGCAAAGAGTTCGCGAACTCGTTACGGTGGTCTCGGGCTTGCCGGGGCGTGGCTCGGATCACGGTGCCTGTGTGCCCCTGTGCCCCTGGTCGCCATGTACCCGACGCGGACATTCCCGTGCTGCATCTCCCTGCCCGGACTGGAGCCGCAGGCGCTGTTTGACTTAGGGCGGGCGCTGGCTCCTTTGCGGCATGAGGGCGTGCTGATCATCGGCAGCGGTTTTCTCTGGCACAACCTCAGCGCTGCTGAGCGATTATCCGAGCAACTTGGCGCCACCGTGGGCGCACGAATTTGATGCCTGGGTCGCCGAGGCCTTGTTGCGCCGCGACCTTGATGCCCTGCTCGACTATCGTTGGCGCGCACCCGCGGTATCGCGAGCCCTGCCGACGCAGGAACATGTCGCGCCGCTATGCGTCGCCCTAGCCTGCCGCTGCGAATTTGACCGCCTTGTCGTTCCCGATCACCGGCTTCGCTGCGGGCGCGATGAGCAAGCGCTCGGTTCAGTTCGACTGATCTATATTTTGTTCCGCGCCGCTACCTTCCCGGTCGCGACGCGGCCTTTCTCGCCGATTTGCGGCATCCGACCCGATCCGGTTTTTTTACCTATGGAGCTCTTTCATTCATGAATCCACGCAACGCAATTCTTTTACTCGCCAAGACTACGGTCATGCTCGCCATCGCTGGCATGAGCGCGGCCACGCTGGCTGCCGACACAAACAAAAAGTCCGAACCGCCTGCGACCTTGCTGGCCCGCATCAAGGCCGTCGAGGCTCAACAGGAGAAAAACCTGGTGAACTTCGATGACCTCGACTTCAATGTCTACAGCAATCAAAAATGGGACGAGCTGACCAAGAGCCACACGCATGACATCATTGTTCATAACGCAGATGGCAAGGTCGTCAAGGGTCTGGCCGCCCATATCGACGATCTCAAACAAATGTTTGTGTTTGCGCCCGACACCAAGGTCGTGAGCCATCCCATCCGTATCGCCCAAGGCAACTACACGGCGGTTCAGGGTGTCGTTAAGGGCACGTTCAGCCAGCCCATGCCGATCGGCGATGGCAAGACCATTGCGCCGACCCATAAGAGCTTCACGCTCAGTATGGTTACCATAGGCCGCTGGGAAAACGGTGTCATGACGGAAGAGTGGCTCTACTGGGATAACCTCGACTTCATGAAACAAATCGGCGTCATGCCTTAAATTAACACAGCGAGGGAGGCGTCCGGCGCGCCCTCGTGATCAAGCACCAAGGAGAAGCGCCATGACGATAGAAGTCGTTGCCGGCCGACAGGCCACCATCCACTTCGATGCACACAAGTGCATCCACGCTCGGCACTGTGTGCTGGCTCACCCTGACGTGTTCGTGCCCAATGTGCAGGGGGAGTGGATACGCCCCGACGCCCAGCCGGTGGAGGTGCTGATGCAGCTCGGCAAGAGTTGCCCTTCCGGCGCGATAGGCGTCGTCCGCAACACACCCGCCCAGGGGCTCGCCCCGGACTCGGACACCTTCCCCCTCGTCAACACCGTACGGGTGCGAGAGAACGGGCCGCTGGCCTTCGAGGCCGAGTTGCGCATCGGCGGCGTGGCGCAGGCCGCGCCGCGCGCCACGCTATGCCGCTGCGGCCTCTCCGCCAACAAGCCGTTTTGCGACGGCAGTCATGGCGTGACCGGCTTCGTCGCCACCGGCGAACCAGCCACGGCCGACTTTCTGGCCCTGCCGGTACGCAGCGGCCCGCTCGACCTTGTCGCCCTGCCCAACGGTCCGCTGCAAATCTCAGGCCCTCTGGAAGCCGTCAGCGGCACGGGGCGCACCTTCAACAAGGTGAGCGAGACCTATCTGTGCCGTTGTGGCCAGTCCAAGAACAAACCCTATTGCGATGGCAGCCACAAGCCGGCTGGCTTTGAAGCGCTTATGGCCACGACGGTCGCGCCCCGCGCGCCATCATCGACGACGCGCGCCGCCAGTTGCTGGCCTACCCCAGCGCCACGGTCATCGATGCCACCGTCGACAGCGCGGCCCCTGTCGACGGCGGCTTTGAAGTCGTCCTGGCAGGCGGTGAGCGCATGCGCGGCAAGCGCGGCAAGCGCCTGCTCCTGGCGAGCGGCGTAATCGACCAGTTCCCGGCCATTCCCGGCGTGCGCGAGCGCTGGGGCACATCGATCCTTCACTGCCCGGACTGCCACGGCTACGAATTCCTGGGCCGGCAGCTCGCGGTGATCGGCGTGATGCCACTGTCGGCCCACATGGCGCGGATGATCGCCGAGCGGTCGCCCTTCGTCACCTACTGCGCCAACGGCATCGCGCTCGACCCGGAGCAGGAGCAGGTCCTGCGCGCACGCGCCATCCGCATCGAACACAGTCCGGTGGCGGCGCTCGGCGGCGCAGCGCCGGCGCTGGACGGCATCGTCCTTGCGGATGGCACGCTGGTGCCGGCCGATGCCGCCTTCCTGGCCACGCAGGTGTTCGCAAGCCCGCTCGCGCGGCAGCTCGGCTGCGCCTTCGACGAAGGAGCGCTCGGTCTTTATGTACGCACCAACGAGTTCCAGGAAACCAGCGTGCCCGGCGTGTTCGCGGCCGGCGACGTGGCGCGCATGTGGCACAACGCCACCTGGGCCGCCGCCGATGGCGTGAGCGCCGGCACGGCGGCCCACCGCCCGCTGGTCTTTGCCTGACACTGCCTGCCATGCTATCGTCTGGCTCATCTCAAGGAGCCAACAATTGACCTGCCTGCGCCGCCTGTCCTGCCTTTTCGCGTTGACCATGCTGGCCTCCTGCGCCGCGCCCGGCGGTCCGGGTTCGCCGGCCGCGCAGGTCGAACGCCTGGAAATCGTCAGCCGTGGCCCCGCCTTTGACGGCAAGGTCTTCGAGGACGCGGGCGCCTACGAGAAGATCGTCGCCATCGCGCATATGCGCATCGACCCGCGTCACCCGGCCAACCGCGCCATCGTGGACCTCGACAAGGCGCCCACCGCCGGCGGCTGGGTCAAGTACGATACCGACGTGATCCTCCTGCGCCCGCGCGACGCGGCCCGGGCCTCGCGCGTGCTCCTGCTCGATATCCCCAACCGTGGCGGCAAGCTGGCGCTCCAGATGGTCAACGAGGCCGGCGCAGGCGACACGGGCAACGGCTTCCTGATGCGGCGCGGGCATACGCTGGCGTGGATCGGCTGGCAGGGCGATATCGGCATCGCGGCCAACGGCGAGGTGGCCGGCACCGCCTTTCCCGTCGCGCGCGCGGACGGCCAGCCGCTCACCGGCCAGAGCGTCGAAGAGAAAATCTTCGACGACATCAAGCCCACCGGCAGCATCGACCTGGCGTATCCGGCGGCGTCCAGCGGGCAGGCCGGGGCGGTGCTGAGCGTGCGCGCCCATGCCACCGCCGCGCCTGTGACCCTGCCGGCCAGCGCGTGGAGTTACCACAGTCCCACGCGGATCGAGGTCGCCCGCCCGCGCGGGTTCGATGCCGGCGCGATCTACCAGTTCCAGTACGAGGCGGCCGATCCGGTGGTGATGGGGCTGGGCATGGCGGCGCTGCGCGACGTCGCCAGCCACCTCAAATCGGGCCTTGCCGACGGCGCCGGCCAGCCCAATCCGCTGGCCGACATCAAGCCGGACGTCACGCTGGCCATGGGCGTGTCGCAGTCGGGGCGCTTTCTGCGTGACCTGATCTGGCAGGGTTTCAATGCCGACCCGCGCGGCGGCAGGGTCTTCGACGGCGCCATGCCGCTCATCGCCGGCAGCCGCAAGAGCTTCGTCAACCGCCGCTTCGGCCGGCCGGAACGCTACTCCACCCAGCACCTGAACCACTGGAGCTACGGCGACCAGTTCCCGTTCAGTTACGCCGTCACCACCGATCCGGTCAGTGGCGCCACCGACGGCATCTTCGCGCGCTGCCAGGCCAGCGACAGCTGTCCGAAGCTGATGCACGTCGACAGCAGCACCGAATTCTGGCAGGGCCGCGCCTCGCTGGTGGTGAGCGACGGCGCCGGCAAGGACATCGCGCTGCCGCCCGGCGTGCGCACCTATCTCATGGCGTCGACCCAGCACATGACGGCGAGCCGGGCGACGGTCGGCAACTGCAAGTGGACCAATAATACGGCGCAGCAGGGTCCCGCCGTGCGCGTGCTGCTCGATCATCTGGTGGCGTGGGCGCGCAGCGGCAAGGAGCCGCCGGCCAGCCGCTATCCCCGCATCGGCGACGCCATGCTGGTGCCGCCGCAGCGCGACGCGGTCGGTTTTCCGGACCTGCGCGCGCTCGGCGTGACGTATCCGGAAGGGTTGAATGAATTGACGCTGGTCGATTACGCCAGCCTGCCGCCCAAGCCGGCGGCGGACAAGCGCTATCAGGTACTGGTGCCGATGGCCGATGTGGACGGCCACGATATCGCAGGCATCCGCCTGCCCGACGTGGAGGTGCCGCTGGCCACCTACGCAGGCTGGAACCTGCGCCGTGGCGGTTTTGCGGAAGGCCAGCTATGCGGCCTGAATGGATTGTCGGTGCCGTTGGCGGCGCTGCCGCGCGCGGGCGACCCGCGCCGCGCGCTCTCGCAGCGCTACCCCACGCGGCTGGAATACGCCAAGGCGGTGGCGCTTGCCGCGCGAGCCCTGCGCGACCAGGGCTTGCTGCTCGACGAAGACGTTACCCGTTTCATCGAGCGCGCCAAAGTCGAGCAGCGGGTCGGCCAGCAGACGCCTTAGTCGTGCTGCTGCCGGCCCTTGGCGTGATGGGCCTTGATGATCACCTTCCACTTGTTGCGGGCGGCGATGCGTTCCAGCGGCGTTTGCTGGCTGCGCCGGGCGTCGCGCAGCAGCTTGCGGTAGTTCAGCAAACGGTCCGGATCGACCGCGCCGCGCACCGCGCAGCCGGGTTCCTCTTCATGCGCGCAATCACGGAACTGGCAATGCTGCGCCAGTTCGCCGATGTCGTCGAAGCTGGCCGCCAGCGCTTCCTCGTCGGCATCCGGCTGCCACGAGCGCAGGCCGGGGGTGTCGATGATGCAGGCGCCGCTCGGGCACTGGTGCAGCGAACGCGCGGTGGTGGTGTGGCGTCCGCGGTTGTCGCCGCGCCGTACGCCGCCGGTTTCCTGGCTGCTCGACGAGAGCGCATTGGTCAGGGTCGACTTGCCCGCGCCGGAGGTGCCGAGCAGGATCAGCGTCTGCCCCGGCGCCAGCCAGGGTGCGAGCACGCGCGCCGGCTCGTCGCCCAGGGCGTTGAGCGCAAACGCCTGCACGCGGCGCGGCAGGCGCTCCGTGAGCTGGCGCATGCGTTCCTCGACGTCGATGCCGATATCGGCCTTGGTCAGCACCACCACCGGCTCGACGCCGGACGATTCGGCCAGCGCCAGGTAGCGTTCCAGCCGGCGCAGGTTGAAGTCGTGGTCCAGGCCCATGACCAGCAGCGCGGTGTCGACATTGCTGGCCAGTGACTGGCGGCGCCCGTCGCTGGTGCGGCGCGCCAGATGCGTGACCGGCGCCAGCCGTTCGGACAGCCATTGCTCGTCGTGGGCGTGGGTTTCGACCAGTACCCAGTCGCCCACGGCAAGGGCGTCGCCGCCGGCTTGCAGCGACTGGACCAGCCGGTTGAGCGAGCGCGCGCGCGACTCAAAGGCGCCGTCGTGGATGACGGCCCAGTCGCGGTGGATTTCAGTGACGCGCGCCAGGCGCGTGCCCTCGGCCAGTTCGTCGAGGGTGGCGAGTTGGCTGGCGACCGATTGCGTCAGTCCGATAGTGCGCAGTGATTCAAAATCGATGTGGATCATGGTGAGAAGGTGTTCCCGGATTCGTCAAGCCCGCGACGCGCGCGGGCACAAGCCGCGCGCAACAGCACGCAGGCAAAGGAAAACGGAGGTCGGCGCGCGATCAGGCGCGCATCAACACACGATGCTCAGTCCAGAGGAACAGCAGGCAGGCGGGTTGTGGCGGATCAGGCGGCCGACAGGAGGGCAATATCATTCGTATGCATGGTGTAGTCTCCTGTGGAAAGTCAATAGAAGCCCGGAGTGTGCCAGCGGCGGCCAGCCGCGTCAAGCGCAAGGACAGTGTTATATTCACCGCACCCGCCCCGCGCGAAGGGGCACCTTGGAGCTGAAGCGATGAACAACCCGGCCCGCCTGCGCGACTTCGTGCACGCCTTTACCCGCCTTGCCGATGCGGCGGCGCACGACGAAACCCGCATGCTGGAGCAGGGCAGGGCGCTGCTCGCCGATCTTGTCGTGCATGACGACTGGCTGCCCGCCGCCTTCGCCCAGCCCCATCCCGACCGCTATCAGCAATACCTGCTCCATTGCGACCCGCTCGGCCGCTTTTCGGTGGTGAGTTTCGTGTGGGGTCCGGGCCAGGCCACGCCGGTGCACGACCACACCGTCTGGGGCATGGTCGGCGTGCTGCGCGGCGCCGAACAGTGCGAGGAATTCGCGCCTCCCGCGGGCGCCGGCCCGCTGGCCGCACTCGGCGCCCATCACCTGGCGGCGGGCGCGATCGACATCGTCTCGCCCAGCGTGGGCGATATTCACCGCGTCTCGAATGCCAGCCCCGGCGCGGTCTCGGTCAGCATCCACGTGTACGGCGCCGACATCGGCCGCGTGGAGCGCCATGTGTACGACCCGGCCAGCGGCGCGGCCACCCGCTTCGTCTCCGGTTACAGCGCCCGCGCCACACCCGAAAGCTGGCAGTAATTGCCCATATCGGGTTGTTGCGTATAATCCAAGATCAGCTTGGCAAAACCATTATTAGAGAACAGATCATATGGCTTCATCCTCAGACAATATCAGCATGGCGGTGTTTTGCGACTTCGAGAACGTCGCACTCGGCGTGCGCGACGCGAACTACGAAAAATTCGACATCAAGCCGGTCCTCGAACGGCTTCTGCTCAAGGGCAGCATCGTGGTCAAGAAGGCGTACTGCGACTGGGAGCGCTACAAGGGCTTCAAGGCCACCATGCATGAAGCGAACTTCGAACTGATCGAGATTCCCCATGTGCGCCAGTCCGGCAAGAACTCGGCCGACATCCGCCTGGTGGTCGATGCGCTCGACCTGTGCTACACCAAATCGCACGTCAACACCTTCGTCATCATCAGCGGCGATTCCGATTTTTCGCCGCTCGTGTCCAAGCTGCGCGAGAACGCCAAGCAGGTGATCGGCGTGGGCGTCAAGCAGTCCACCTCGGACCTGCTGGTGGCGAACTGCGACGAATTCATTTTCTACGATGACCTGGTGCGCGAAGTGAAGCGCGCGGCCGCCAAGCGCGACGAGCGCAAGGTGCAGCCGCAGCCGAAGCGTTCGCCCGACGAAGGCAACCGCCGCAAGGAAGAACTTGAAGCGCGCAAGGCGCAGGCGATCGACCTGGTGGTCGAAATGTTCGATGCGCTGGTGTCCGAGCGCGGCGACAGCGGCAAGATCTGGGCGTCGCTGTTGAAAGACACGCTCAAGCGCCGCCGTCCCGACTTCAACGAAACCTATTACGGCTTCCGCACCTTCGGCAACCTGCTGGAAGAAGCGCAGAACCGCGGCATGCTCGAATTCGGCCGTGACGAAAAGTCCGGCGCCTACGTTTACCGCAGCAGCAATGCCGCCAACAACAACCATGCGCACGCGGTGGAGCAGCAAGCGCCGGCCATGCAGGACGCCCCGCTGGAAGCCGAGGTAGCCGAAGAAGCGGCGGCCAAGCCGGAATCGTCGCGTCGCGGCCGTGGCCGTGGTGGACGCAACCGCAACGACACGGTCGACGCGGCCGCGCCGGAGGTGCTGGAGGCGGAGGAAGCGGCAGTCGACGCGGAGGACGCCGAGCCGGTAGCGAGCGTGCCAGCCTGGTACGACCCGCAGCCGGAAACGGCGGATGCGGCGCCGGTGGTTCCCGAGTCGTCGCGCCGTCGTGGACGCGGAGGACGCAACCGCAACGAACCGGTGGCCGAGGCCGTCGTAGCGGAAGCGGCGCAGCCGGTTACGGCCGCTCCGGCCTGGTACGACCCGGTCCCGCAGGTCGAGGAAGAAGAACCGCCGGCCGAAGCGGAACTGAGCTTGGCGCCGCCAGTGCAGGAAAAACGCCGCCCCGCGCGTAAACCTGCGGCGAAAAAGGCTGCCAAGCAGGCCGACGTGGCGCCTGAACCGGCACCGCAGCCGGAACCGGAACCGGAACCGGTGGCGCTTGAGCTGCCAGCCGGCGAGGAAGCCGCCGCCAAGCCCGCCCGCAAGGCAATTCCGCGCAGCCGCCGTCCGGCCAAGCCGAAGGCGCCGGCAAAGAGCAAGTAATCCGCACCAGCGCGGGGGCGCCATGCCCCCCGCTTACCCAAGGGGGATGGGCGCCGTCCGTCCCCCGTCAGCGCGCATCGCGCTATCCGCACATCAAAACTCGCCTCCTGCACGCAATCGCAAAATGGTGCAAACTTCAAGCTGTCGCCATGATCGTCCGAAAAGGAAGCCGCCATGCGTATGCTCACCGCCCTTGCGCTGTCCCTGGCCGTGCTCGCGCCCGCCACCCACGGCGCGCCGCTGGCGGCCAGCCATCCCATCCTCGGCATCTGGAAGCTGACGCTGCCCGACGGCAGCTGCTCCGAAACCTACCGCTTTCGCGGCGACGGCACCACGCTCGTGATCAGCGCCGCCGAGGTCTCGGAAAGCACCTTCGACATTCCCGCGAAGCCGAGCGCCGCCGGCTACTACAAGCTGGTCGACAAGAACGTCAAAGTCAACGGCAAGCCCGATTGCTCGGGCAAGGTCATGAAAACCGGCGCCACGGGCACCAATTTCATTCGTTTTCATCCATCCGGCTTCTTGTTCGTGATGTGCGCCGCCGAGTCCTTCGATGCCTGCATCGGCCCGTTCCGGCGTGTCGCGGGTAAGGGGGTCTGATTGCTGCGCATCGGCGTCCTATCGGACACGCATGGCTTGCTGCGTCCCGAAGCCCTGGCCTTCCTGGCCGGTAGCGACTTTATCGTGCATGGCGGCGACATCGGCAATGCCGCCATGCTGGCGCAACTGGCCGCCATCGCGCCCCTGACGGTCGTGCGCGGCAATAACGACACGGGCGAGTGGGCTGCCAGCGTGCCGCACAGTGCCACCCTGGCCGTGGGCGGCGTGCGCCTGTTTGCGCTGCACGATATCGGCCAGCTCGATGCGGCCGCGCTGCCCGATGATGTCAGGGTGGTGGTGTATGGCCATTCGCACCGCCCGCTGGCCGAACAGCGCGGCCCGCTGCTGTACCTGAACCCCGGCAGCGCCGGCCCGCGCCGTTTCAGCCTGCCCGTCAGCGCCGCCGAACTGCTGGTCGATGGCGACCGGGTGCGGGCCAACATCGTCGAGCTGATTTCCCGGCCTTGAGCATCTGCCCCGGCCCGGCTGGGTGTATATTGCTGCCGGTTCTATCATCCAAGGCAATGTCATGTCCCCGGCTTTACTTCTTTGCATCCTCATCGCTTACTTTGCCCTGCTATTGGGCGTAGCCTGGGCCACCTCGCGCAACGCCACCAACGACAGCTTCTACATTGGGAATAAAAGCAGCAACTGGAAGCTGGTCGCCTTCGGCATGGTCGGCACCACCCTGTCCGGCGTGACCTTCATCAGCGTGCCCGGCGCGGTGGGGCGCGACGGCTTCGGCTACATGCAGATCCTGATCGGCTACGTGATCGGCTACATCGCGGTCGCGTTCATCCTGCTGCCGCTGTACTACCGCCTGAAACTGACCTCGATCTACGACTACCTGAACCAGCGCCTCGGCCGGCGCGCCTGCCAGAGCGGCGCTTCCTTCTTCATTCTCTCGCGCCTCTTGGGCGCCACCGCGCGCCTGTACCTGGTCGTGAACATTTTGCAGGCCATCATCCTCGATAGCCTGGGCGTGCCGTTCTGGCTCACCACCCTGGTCATCCTGGCCATGATTTTGATGTACACCTACCAGGGCGGGGTCAAGACCATCGTCTGGACCGATACCCTGCAAACGAGCTGCATGCTGTTCGGGCTGGTCGCCTGCATCGCCATCCTGCTCGGCCAGATGGACCTGTCGGTCGGCCAGGGCCTGGCCCAGATGCAGGAGCGCGGCCTGTCGCGCATATTTACCACGTCCTTCGACAGTCCCAACTTCTACCTCAAGCAGATCGTGGCCGGCGCCTTCATCGTCCTCACCATGACCGGCATGGACCAGGAGATGATGCAAAAGACGATCTCCGTCAAGACCCTGGCCGATTCCCAGAAAAACCTGCTCAGCCTCACCGTGATCCTGGTCGTGGTGCTGTCGCTGTTCATGTTCCTGGGCGGCCTGCTGTACCTGTACGCGCCGCTGGCGGGCGTGTCCGCCAGCGGCGACAAGCTGTTTCCCGCCATCGTCATGGGCCACTTGCCGGTGGCGCTGCAAATCATCTTTTTGATCGCGCTGATCTCGGCCCTGTTCCCCAGCGCCGACGGCGCCATCACCGCGCTCACTTCGACGGCCTGCATCGACCTGCTTGGCCTGACCCGCCGCCACGACCTGGCGGAGCACGACAAGGTGCGCTGGCGCCAGCGCGTGCACCTGGGTTTCGCGCTGCTGTTCCTGGTGCTGGTGATGGCCTTCAAATGGGTCGACAGTCCCAGCATGATCGGCGTGATCCTGAAAGTGGCCAGCTATACCTACGGTCCGCTGCTCGGCCTGTTCGCCTTCGGCATCCTGACCCGGCGCACGCTCAGGGACTGCTGGGTGCCGCTGGTGGCCGTCGGCGGGCCGGTCATTTGCGCTTTCCTTGAATATAATCAAACATTGCTGTTGGGAAGTTATCGCCTTGGGCTTGAGTTGCTCATGATTAATGGCATATTGGTGTTTGCCGGCTTGTGGGCGATTTCCAGCCCTGGGTGCGCCCCGCATTTCGGACGGGACCCGGCAATTTCGCTTACAGTAGACGTTTAGCCTTTACCAACCCCCTCATTTTTCTGCCGGAGTACCGATGTCATTCAAACCCTTGTCTTCCCTTCGCCGTGGTTTCGGCGTGTTCTGGAGAGCGGTCGACAGCACGCGCCGGGGCGTCCTGAACGTGCTGTTCCTGGTCATCGTCGTGTTCCTGCTGATCGCCATGTTCGGCGGCGGCGGCGTCAAGCCGATCGCGAAACAGACCGCGCTGGTGCTCGACATCAAGGGCAACCTGGTCGAACAGCACAGCGGCAACGTGCGCGAGGCGATCATGGCCAACGCCGGCGCCGGCGAAGTACGCAGGTCGGTGCAGCTGCGCGACGTGCTCACCGTGCTCGATCGGGCTGCCAAGGACCCGCAGATCAGCAGCGTGCTGCTGCTGCTCGACGAGATGGATGGCGCCGGCCTGGCCATGCTCAATGAAGTCGGCCTGGCCATCGACCGCGTCAAGGCGTCCGGCAAGCCCGTCATCGCCTGGGGCAGCTCGTTCGACCAGCGCCAGTACAGCATCGCCTCGCACGCCACCCAGGTCTATCTGCACCCGATGGGCGCGGTCATGATCGAAGGCTTCGGCCGTTACCGCAACTACTACCGCGATGCGCTCGACAAGGTTGGCGTGACGGTCAACCTGATGAAGGTCGGTACCTACAAGAGCTTCGCCGAGCCGTACATTGGCAATGGCCCGTCGCCGGAGGCCGCCGAAGCGGACGCCTTCCTCTACAAGGCACTGTGGGCCGGCTACACCGCCGACGTCGAAAAAAACCGCAAGCTGCCGGCCGGCTGGATTGCCAAGAGCATCGAGAACCTTCCTGCCCTGATGGAAGAAGCCGGCGGC
Source organism: Massilia sp. DJPM01 (assembly GCF_030348125.1). Classification (NCBI taxonomy): domain Bacteria; kingdom Pseudomonadati; phylum Pseudomonadota; class Betaproteobacteria; order Burkholderiales; family Oxalobacteraceae; genus Massilia; species Massilia sp. DJPM01. The sequence goes on along the minus strand of NZ_JAQOZV010000039.1, from coordinate 8,277 downwards.
GACACCGGCAAGCTGGCCCTCTCCAGCAAACTGGTGGACGGCCTGAAAACGCGCGACGAAGTGCGCGCCTTGATGATCGCGCGCGGCGCCAGGGACGATGAAGGCACGAGCTTTCGCCAGGTTGCATTCGGCGAGTACCTGATGCGCACCACCCCGGATCTGATGGGCGAGGCCGTCGGCGTGATCGTGGCCGCCGGCGAAATCAGCGACGGCAATGCACCTGCGGGCTCGATCGGTGGCCTGTCCACCGCGAACCTGATTCGCAAGGCGCGCGAGGACAAGCAGATCAAGGCGGTCGTGCTGCGCGTCGATTCGCCCGGCGGCAGCGCCTTCGGTTCGGAACTGATCCGGCGCGAGCTGGAACTGACGCGCGCCGCCGGCAAGCCGGTGGTGGTGTCGATGGGCAGCGTGGCGGCGTCCGGCGGCTACTGGATTTCGATGGCGTCCGACGAAGTGGTCGCCGACCGCGCCACCATCACCGGTTCGATCGGCGTGTTCGCGATCTTGCCGACCGCCGAAAAAGTGGTCGACAAACTGGGCATCCACACTGCCGGCGTGACCACCACCTGGCTGGCCGACGCCTACAATCCAATGCGTCCGCTCGACCCGCGCTTCGCCCAGCTGATCCAGAGCAGCATCAACCATATTTACAGCGACTTCACCACCAAGGCCGCCGCGGCGCGCAAGACCACCCAGCCGAAGATCGACGAAGTGGGGCAGGGCCGCGTGTGGACTGGCGTGCAGGCCAAGGAACGCGGCCTGGTCGACACCATCGGCAGCTACACCGATGCGCTCAAGTCGGCCGCCAAACGCGCCAAGCTGGCCGACGGCTACCGCGTCGCTTACGTCGAGCGCGAGGTGTCGGCATTCGAGCGCGTGCTCACGTCCGTGTTCGGCGTGAGCGCCGCGCACGCGGTCAACATCGAGGTCAAACTGGGCCTGATGCCGACCGGCGTGCCATCGAGCGCCGTGGCCGAAGTGAGCAAGGAACTGGGTTGGCTGTCCGACATGGCCAAGGACCGCAAGCCATTTACGGCGGTCACTCACTGCATGTGCACGGCGCCCTGACGTTTTGCCGCTGTATCCGGATGGGCAGTCCATGCCCATCCGCCCGACCAGCCATCGATTTGTAGCGACTTTGTAACGCCATGTAGCCTGTTACAAAGTCGCCCCCGCTACCTCTTCTCCCTATGACAAGGCATCCTGCGCCAGGCATTCGCGCCCGGTGGCGGCGTGTGCATGTCCATGCAGCCCATGAATCGCCTGTTGTTGGCGCCCGCTGCTGTCTCCCCCGAAACATGCCGTTTACCTTGTCCGTGCTAGAGTTCCTTGAATAATCGTTGCAATCAAGACAAGGAAAAGCATGAGCCCATCACCTTCCCAGCCACGGCGCAGCCGCCGGGCCAAGATCATCGGTAGCGTGATTGCCGTGCTCGCCATGGCCGGACTGGGCGGACTGGCCTGGTACCTGACCCACCAGAGCCCTGCCAGCGGCCCAGGCGCCGCGCCGGGCGCGCCATCCGGCCCCGGTGGTGGTGGTGGCGGGGGCCGCGGTGGGCGCGGCGGCGGCATGGCGACCACGGTCGGCGTGGCCACGGCCGAACGCACCGACATCCCGGTCATCCTCGACGCCCTCGGCACCGTCACCGCCGCCGCCACGGCCACGGTGCGTCCGCAAGTGTCGGGCATCCTGCAAAAGATCCACTTCAGCGAAGGACAACTGGTCAAGGCCGGCCAGGTGATGGCCACCATCGACCCGCGTCCGTTCGAGATGGCGCTGATGCAGGCCTCCGGCACGCGCCAGCGCAACGAAGCGCAGCTCGATAGCGCCAGGGTCACGCTGGAGCGCTACCGCACGCTGCTCGCGCAAGACTCGATCGCGCGCCAGGAAGTCGACACGCAGGCCGCGCTGGTCAAGCAGCTGCAAGGCACCGCCATGAGCGACCGCGCGGCCGAAGGCGTGGCGCGCCTGAATTTGAGCTACACCCAGGTCAAGGCGCCGATCACGGGCCGGGTGGGGCTGCGCGTGATCGACATGGGCAACCTGGTCGGCAGCGGCGACGCCAATGGCATCGCCGTGATCACCCAGCTCGCGCCCATCGATGTCGCATTCGCGGTGCCGCAAGACCGCGTGCCGGACCTGCAAGGGCGCATCCGCGACAGCGCCAGCCTGGCCGCCACCGCGTTCGACCGCACCCGTACCAACTCGCTTGCCAAAGGCGAATTCAAGGCGCTCGACAACCAGGTCGATGTGCAGACCGGCACCGTGCGCGCCAAGGCGCGCTTCGCCAACGGCGACCAGGCGCTGTTCCCCAGCCAGTTCGTCAACCTGCGCCTGGAACTGCGCACCATCAAGGATGCCGTGGTGGTGCCGGTGACCGCGCTGCGACATGGCAGCACGGGCGACTTTGTGTACGTGCTCAATCCGGCCGAGCGCACGGTCGCGGTGCGCCCGGTCACGCGCGGCCAGGCCACGGTCGACAAGGTGGAAGTAAAAACCGGCCTGAAAGCCGGCGAGCAGGTGATCACCGAAGGCGCCGACCGTCTCAAGGATGGCGCCAAAGTGAGCCTGCCGACCGACAAGCCGGCTGCCGGTGCCGCTGGCGGACGTCGCCGCCAGCGCGAAGGAACGCCGAAATGAAGGGCGCGCGATGAATCCATCCGCTCCGTTCATCCAGCGCCCGGTCGCCACCTCGCTGCTGATGCTGGCGATCGTGCTGGCCGGCTTTGTCGGCTTCAAGTTCCTGCCGCTATCGGCGCTGCCGCAGGTCGATTTCCCGACCATCCAGGTGCAGACGCTGTATCCGGGCGCCAGCCCGGAAGTCATGGCGCGCACCGTCACCGCGCCGCTGGAACGCCGCTTCGGCCAGATGTCCGGCCTGCAGCGCATGAGTTCCACCAGCGCGTCCGGCGTGTCGATCGTCACGCTGCAGTTCGGCCTGGGGCAAACGCTCGACGTGGCCGAGCAGGAAGTGCAGGCGGCGATCAACGCCGGCGGCTCGCTGCTGCCGGCCGACCTGCCCGCGCCGCCGGTGTACGCCAAGGTCAACCCGGCCGACGCGCCGGTGCTCACCCTGGCCATCACGTCCGACACGGTGCCGCTGACCGAGGTGCAGAACCTGGTCAACACGCGCCTGGCGCTGAAAATCAGCCAGGTGGCGGGCGTCGGCCTGGTCACCCTGAGCGGCGGACAGCGGCCGGCGGTGCGCATCCAGGCCGATACCGGCGCGCTGGCCACCTACGGCCTGGGGCTGGACACGCTGCGCAGCGCGATCTCGGGCGCCAACGCCAACAGCGCCAAGGGGAACTTCGACGGTCCCACGCGCTCTTACGCGATCAACGCCAACGACCAGCTCCTGACCGTGCCCGATTACGAAAAACTGATCATCGCCTACCGCAACGGCGCCCCGGTGCGCCTGTCGGACGTGGCCAAGGTGGTCGACAGCGCCGAAAACGTCAAGCTGGGCGCCTGGGCCAACATGAAGCCGGCCATCATCCTCAACGTGCAGCGCCAGCCCGGCGCCAACGTCATCGCCACGGTGGACGCCATCAAGGCGCGCCTGCCCGAGCTGCAAGCGAGCCTGCCCGGCGCGCTGCGGCTCGACGTGCTGTCGGACCGTACCACCGGCATCCGCGCCTCCGTTACCCACGTCGAACTCGAACTGCTGCTGGCCGTGGCGCTGGTGGTGCTGGTGATCTTCGCCTTCCTGCACAGCGTGCGCGCCACCGTCATTGCCAGCCTGGCGGTGCCGATCTCGCTGATCGGCACCTGCGGCGCCATGTACCTGCTCGGCTACAGCCTGAATAACCTGTCCCTCATGGCGCTGACGATCGCCACCGGCTTCGTGGTCGACGACGCCATCGTCATGATCGAAAACATCGCGCGCTACATCGAAGAAGGCGAAACGCCGATGGCGGCCGCCGTCAAGGGCGCGGCGCAGATCGGCTTTACCATCATTTCGCTGACGGTGTCGCTGATCGCCGTGCTGATTCCGCTGCTGTTCATGGGCGACGTGGTGGGGCGCCTGTTCCGCGAGTTCGCCATTACCCTGGCGATCACCATCCTGATCTCGGGCGTGGTGTCGCTGACGCTGGTGCCGATGATGTCGGCGCGCTGGCTGCGCAGCCATGAGGACGAGAAGCCGGGGCGCATGGCGCAACGCACCCAGCTTTTTTTTGAGCGCGTGATCGTCCGCTACGGCCACGCGCTGGACTGGGCCCTGGCGCGCCAGGGCCTGACCCTGCTGGTGGCGCTGGCTACATTGGTGCTCACGGCCGTGCTGTATGTGCTCATTCCCAAGGGCCTGTTCCCGACCCAGGACACCGGCCAGCTCCAGGCGCGCGTGGAAATGCGCCAGTCGATTTCCTACGACCGCATGGCCGAACTGCAGCAGGCGGCCGGCAAGGCGATCCTGGCCGATCCCGATGTGGAGTCGATCAGCTCCAACGTCGGCGTCGATGCGGCCAACAACACCATGCTGCACACCGGCCGCATGCTGATCAACCTGAAACACGACAAGGCGTCCAGCCAGGCCGCGATCATGGAGCGCCTGCGCCGCCGCGTGGCCGACGTGGCCGGCGTCACCCTGTACCTGCAACCGACCCAGGACCTGACCATCGACGCCGAAAGCGGCCCGACCCTGTACCGCGTCTCGCTCGAGGGGGCCGACAGCGCCACCGTCAGCCAGTGGGCGGCGACGCTGGTCAAGCAGCTCCAGCAGAACAGGCAGGTGACGAACGTGGTGACCGACGCCGGCGCCACCGGCGTCTCGGCTTTTGTGAGCATCGACCGCGATACCGCCTCGCGCCTGTCGGTCACGGCGGCCTCCATCGACGACGCCCTGTACAGCGCCTATGGCCAGCGCATCGTCTCAACCATCTTCACCGAGACCAACCAGTACCGCGTGATCCTGGAAGCCCAGCGCGACCCGCACATGTCGATCGCCGCGCTGGGCCAGTTGCCGATCAAGACCGGCTCCGGCAAGACTACGCCGCTGTCGGCGGTGGCAAACATCAGCGAGCAGCCGGCACCGCTGCAAATCACCCACGTGGCGCAATACCCGGCCACCACCATCGGTTTCGACACCGCGCCCGGCGTCTCGCTGGGCCAGTCGGTCGAGGCGATCCGCGCCGCCGCCCTGGAGATCAAGCTGCCGGCGTCGGTCAGCATGACCTTCCTCGGCGCAGCGGGCGCCTATCAAGCGTCGTTGTCGAACCAGCTGTGGCTCATCCTGGCGGCCGTGGTGTGCGTCTACATCGTGCTCGGCGTGCTGTACGAAAGCTATGTGCATCCGCTGACGATCCTGTCCACCTTGCCGTCGGCCGGCGTGGGCGCGCTGCTGGCGCTGATGATCAGCGGCCAGGACCTGGGCGTGATCGGCATTATCGGCATCATTCTCCTGATCGGCATCGTCAAGAAGAACGCGATCATGATGATCGACTTTGCCATCGAGGCGGAGCGGGAGCAGGGCATGGCCCCGCGCGAGGCGATCCGGCAGGCCGCGCTGCTGCGCTTTCGCCCGATTCTGATGACCACCCTGGCCGCGCTGTTCGCGGCGGTGCCGCTCATGCTCGGCTGGGGCGAGGGCGCCGAACTGCGCCGCCCACTGGGCCTGGCCATCTTCGGTGGCCTGATCGTCAGCCAGATGCTTACGCTGTTTACGACGCCGGTGATTTACCTCGGCTTCGACAGCCTGGCGCAGCGCTGGTCGGGTAAACATGCCACCGCCCTTACCGCAGGCGAGGGGACCAGGTGAACCTGTCCGAGCCATTCGTGCGGCGCCCGATCGCCACCGTCCTGCTCACGCTCGGCATCGCGCTGGCCGGTATCGGCGCGTTCTTCGTGCTGCCGGTCTCGCCGCTGCCGCAGGTGGATTTCCCGACCATCTCGGTGAGCGCGTCGCTGCCGGGCGCCAGCCCCGACACCATGTCGACCAGCGTGGCCACGCCGCTGGAGCGGCGCCTGGGCGTGATCTCCGGCGTGAACGAAATGACTTCGTCGAGTGGCAGCGGATCGACGCGCGTGAGCCTGCAGTTCGATTTGAACCGCAAGATCGATTCCGCCGCGCGCGAAGTGCAGGCGGCCATCAGCGCGGCGCGCGCCGACCTGCCGTCCACCCTCAAAAGCAATCCGACCTACCGCAAGGCCAATCCGTCCGACGCGCCCATCATCATCCTGGCGCTGACGTCCAAGACCAAGTCGCCGGGCCAGATTTTCGAGTCGGTATCGAACCTGGTGCAGCAAAAACTGGCGCAGGTGCAGGGCGTGGGCGACGTGGAAATCGGCGGCGGCTCGCTGCCGGCGGTGCGCGTCGAATTGCTGCCGTATGCGCTGAACCGCTACGGCGTCTCGACCGAGGATGTGCGCGCCGCGATCCAGTCGACCAATGCCAACCGGCCCAAGGGTGCGATCGAAGGCAATGGCATGCGCCTGCAAATCTACTCGCAGGCCAGCACCGCCACCGGCGGGCGTAGCGCGGCCGACTACCGCAGCCTGGTGGTCGCCTGGCGCAACGGCGCCGCCGTGCGCCTGGACGACGTGGCCGACGTGATCGATGGCGTCGAAAACGTCAATACACTGGGCCTGTTCAACGGCCAGCCGGCGGTGATCGTGCTGATCACGCGCCAGCCCGGCGCCAACGTCATCGAAACGGTGGACGGCGTGCGCGCCCTGATTCCCTCGCTCCAGGCGCAGCTGCCGCAAGACGTGAAGCTGGAAGTGGCGTCCGACAGCACCAACTCGATCCGCTCCTCGCTCGCCGAAATCGAGCTGACCCTGATGATCTCCATCCTGCTGGTGGTGCTGGTGGTCAGCCTGTTCCTGCGCAGCGTGCGCGCGACCATCATCCCGGCGGTGGCCACGGTGGTGTCGCTGCTCGGCACCTTCGGGGTGATGTACATGCTGGGTTTTTCCCTGAACAACCTGTCGCTGATGGCGCTGACCGTGGCCACCGGTTTCGTGGTCGACGATGCCATCGTGGTGCTGGAAAATACCGCCCGCCACATCGAAAACGGCATGGACCGCATGAAGGCGGCGCTGCTGGGCGCGCGCGAAGTCGGCTTTACGGTGCTGTCGATCAGCCTGTCACTGGTGGCGGTGTTCATTCCGCTGCTGTTCATGGGCGGGCAGGTGGGCCGCCTGTTCCGCGAGTTCGCCGTGACCTTGTCGGCGGCGGTGATGATTTCGCTGGTGATTTCGCTCACCACCACGCCGATGATGTGCGCCTGGCTGCTCAAACCCGCCGACCGTGAGCGCCAGCCCGGCCGCCTTGCGCGCTGGGCCGAGCGCGGTTTCGACCGCATCCACAAAGCCTACGAGCATTCGCTCGACTGGGCGTTGGGCAGCATCGCGCTGGTAATGCTCATTTTCGTATTCGTGATCGGCCTGAATGTGTATCTGTTCAGCGCCGCGCCCAAGGGCTTCTTTCCACAACAGGACACGGGCCAGATCAGCGGCGGCCTGCGCGCCGACCAGAGCATTTCGTTCCAGGCCATGCAGGCCAAGTTGAAGCAGCTGGTCGACATCATCCGGCGCGACCCGGCGGTGGCCACGGTGGTCGGCTTTACCGGCGGCGCGCGCGCCGGCGGCGGTTTCATGTTCATCAACCTGAAACCGGTGTCCGAACGCAGCGACGGCGGCCAGGCCGTGATTGCGCGCCTGCGCCCGCAACTGGCCAAGGTCACCGGCGTGTCGATGTTCCTCAACCCGGTGCAGGACTTGCGCATGGGCGGGCGCCAGTCCAACTCGACCTACCAGTACACCTTAAAGAGCGACAACCGGGTCGACCTCAAACTGTGGGCCGGCAAGCTGGCCGATTCCATGAAGCGCCAGGGCGCGCTGGTCGATGTCGATACCGACCAGGCCGAAAACGGCGTCGAGATGTTCGTCCAGATCGACAAGGACAGCGCCGCGCGCCTGGGCATCAACCCGCGCGATGTCGACAATGCGCTGTACAACGCCTTCGGCCAGCGCCAGGTCAGCACCATCTACGATGAACTTAATCAGTACAGCGTGATCATGGGCGTGGCGAAGCGGTACCAGCAGTCGCCGGAAGCGCTGAACGACGTGTACCTGCCCTCGCGCGGCACCGCCAGCGCCGGCGGCGCGGCCACGTCGCCCAACACCACCGCCGCGCGCGATCCATCCAGCGGCCAGGCTTTGAGCGGCGCTGCCACCACCATGGTGCCGCTGTCGGCGATTGCCAGCTTCGCCGAAGGCTCCACGCCGACCTCGGTCAACCACCAGGATGGCGAGCTGGCGACGACCGTCTCGTTCAA
>NZ_JAQOZV010000038.1:0-71769 GCF_030348125.1 Massilia sp. DJPM01 | reverse complement strand
TTAGGCCGGGGCAGCATTATCCTCACCGGTTCGACGTCGTCGCTGATCGGGCGTGAAGATCACCTCAATCTGGCAGTCGGCAAATTTGGGCTGCGGGCGCTGGCCCAGGTGCTGGCGCGCGAGGTGTGGCCGTCGGGGATCCACGTGGCGCACGTGGTGATCGATGCGGACGTGAAGGATTCGGATATTTTCGAGGCCGGCTACACCCAGGCCGAGCCACGGCACCTGGCCGATGCGGTGTTCGGCCTGCACCGCCAGCCACGCACGGCGTGGACCAGCGAAATGGACTTCCGTCCGTGGAACGAGAAGTTCTGGCTGCATTGCTGACCTGGCATTCACAGCCGCCGTCACCCTCGCCTGCGCGGGGTGACGGGTCATCCGTTTATACGTTGACGCCGAACGAGGACGCCAGCGGGCCCAGGCCGCCATTGAAGCCTTGGCCGACCGCGCGGAATTTCCAGTCGCCGGCATGCCGGTAGACTTCACCGAAAATCATGGCCGCTTCGGTCGAGCCATCTTCGGACAGATCGAAACGCGCGATTTCGGTGTTGTCGGCGGCATTGATGCAGCGAATGAAGGCATTCGACACCATGCCGAAGTTCTGCTTGCGCGCGGCGGCGTCGTGAATGGTGACGCACACCGAGATTTTTTCGATGTCGGCAGGTACACGACTCAGTTCGACGGTGATGCTTTCGTCGTCGCCATCGCCGGCGCCGGTGCGGTTGTCGCCGGAGTGGGTCACGCTGCCATCGACGGATTTGAGGTTGTTATAGAAGATCATGTCGGTATCGGCGCGGACTTTGCCGTCGGCCTTCAGCAAGAACACCGAACCGTCGAGGTCAAACTCGACGCCGCTGGTGGACCGGGCATCCCAGCCCAGGCCGATTACCATTTTCGTCAGGCCGGGCGCTTCCTTGCTCAGGTTGACGTTGCCACCCTTGGTCAGACTGATTGCCATCTTGAATTCTCCTGTTTTAGTGACTGCACAAGCCCTAATTATAGGGGCTGCGCGCGCGCGGGGCTGAAGGCGGCCTTAAAAAAAGCGCGGCGCCGCTGTCGCTGCGCGCTTCCAGCCATCACTTCCCCGAGGCGTTTTTGCCGCCGCGCCGCGTTGCTTGCGGGTCCTGGCGAAGACTTGACCTGAGCAGGGTGCCGGCGGCGTTGTCCTCGAAGCGGCCGGCTTCTTCTATATAGCCTTGCACGGTGCCGTCGTGGCGCCAGCCGCCCTGCCGTTTGATATCGCGGAAGTTGGCGCCGGCGCGGTGCGCGCTGGTGGCCATGCCGCGCCGCAGGCTGTGGCTGGACAGGTCGGGAACGTAATCGAGGCCGGCCAGCCGTGCGCATTGTTCAAGGATGGTGTTGACGCTGCCTTCGTGCAGGGAGGCGGCGGACAGCTCGCCCCATTTGCTGATCGGGCGGAACACCGGGCCGCTGGCGATGCCGGCGGCATCGAGCCAGGTGCGCAGCGCCGTGGCCGGGCAGCAGGCGCCGTCGCCGTAAGGGATCGCCTTGACGATGCCCTCCCCCGTCTGGTCGGTTTTCGAGCGCGGCAGGGTGATGGTCATACCCTCCGTTTGCAGGCCGATGTGGCTCACGTCGATGGCAACGAGCTCGCTGCGGCGCAGGCCGCCGAAAAATCCGATTTGCAGCAAGGCGTTGTCGCGCGCGGCTTTCAGCGTGCCCAGGCGCGCGAGTTCCCCGACGATCCGTTCCAGGTCTTCCACCGGGAGTGCCTTGGCCTTCTTTTTCGGCTTGCCGTTGGTGCGTGTGATGCCGGCCAGGGTTTTGCGGACGGTGGGCGTGGACGCGGGATCGGCAAAACCCTGGTGCACGTGCCACTGCGACAGCGCGGTCAGGCGCAGTGCCAGCGTGCGCGGATTGAGCGAGGCGGAAAATGCCAGCAGGTAGCGGATCATGGCCGGCTCGTCGGCCGGCAGCACCCCGCCCCAGGACAGGAAATGCTTGATGGCCGAGCGGTAAGTGCGGCGCGTGTTGTCCGAGGTGGCCGCGGCAAGAAAGGCGCGGTGCTGGGCGCTCAGCTCGGCATCGAGGGGCGTAATGGCGTTACGCGGCGGCGCCAGGCCGGTGGCGGGCGCTACAAGGGCGGGAATGAAATCATCGGACATGGCGGGACGCGGCAAAGCGCGATTTGTAACGGGTATTACGCAGCATATCACGGTAGGGCGGCGGATGACTCACGATAACAATTCTTATCGCGATCAATAAAAATGATTTTAAGAATACGTAGTAACGTAATTTAAGATAATATTACGTAACACGTAATACGTTACCTTATTCTGGAGTCCCAAAATGGCACGTGCCGGCATCCTCTATTCCCACGTTGCAGCCGCCGCTGCCGGTCTCGCTGCCGATAACAGGAACCCCACCGTGGACACCGTTCGTGAAGCGCTTGGCGGCACGGGCAGTAAAAGCACGATCGCGCCCATGCTCAAGCGCTGGAAGGAAGAACACCAGCAGGCGCCCGCCCCCGCCACGCCCGGCGTTCCGCCGAGCCTGCTGCAAGCGGTCAAAGGGGTGTATGAGTCGATCAAAACGGATTTCCAGCAGAATCTGGACGTGGAAAAGCTCGCCCACGCGGCCGGGCTTGAACAGCTCGCCGATGAGTTGCAACAGTCGCGCGCGCAACGGGCCGTGCTGGAACAGCGTGTGAAGGTGCTCGAAACAGAACTCGACAGCGCGATCACCACCATCGCGCAGGCCCACCAAGCCAACCACCTGCTGACGGTCGACCTGGCCGGCGCCCGCAGCGAGCAGGATGGCTTGCGGCAGCGCCTCGGCGACCGTGCCTCGGAAGTCGTCTCGCTCAACGCCCAGCTGACGCAGGCGCGCGCCCAGTTCGACCATTACCATGAGGCCACCGCCGCCCAGCGCGCCGAGGAACGCCAGGGTTTCGAGCAGCGCGCCGCCCTGGTCGACCGGGAATTGGTGACCTTGCGCCAGCAATTGCTGCATCACAAAGGCCAGGCCGCGCAGCTTGCCGGCCAGCTATCCCAGGCCGGCACCGAGAATGCCCGCCTGCACCAGGCCGCCGAGGCCGCACACAGCGAGGCCGCGCGCGCACGCACCGAATCCGAACGGGCCGCGTTCCAGGTGGCGGCGCTGTCCGCCCAGCTCGACAACTTGCAAACCCGGCACGATGCCATGCAGGCCGAACTGAGCGACAGCAAGATCGCTTTGGCGGTACGGGCGCGAGAGTCGGAAATCGCCGCCTCGCGCCTGGCCATCGCCGACAGCGTGGCACACGCCGGCGCCCAGGAAAAACAGGCGTTGATGCGTCAACTGACCGTGCTGGAAACCGAGTTGCGCCAGGAGCGGGCGTTGAAGGTACAGTGGAACGGAAAATCGGATTAAGCCGCTGCGTCACTCTCAGGTATTGATAGAGGAACTCGCGACTGAGGCCGAACTCCCGCGCAAGCGCAGCTTTCTGCTCGCCGGCACCAGCGCGGCGACGCAGCTCGACAACCTGGTCGTTCACTAGCGCTTTCTTGCGACCTCAGCAAGCGCCGCGCCGCCTGGCCAGTGCGATTCCTTCGCGCGGCAGCTCGCCGATCAGGGCCCGCTCGAACTCCACGAACACCCCATGACCGACAGCGGCAGGTTCGCCATCGGCGAATCTTCGCCGGTGATGTTCAGGCCTTCCTTTACGAATTCAATTATGGCTCAGCACGAGACCGGGCGCCAGACAGAGCATTTTCCCGTGAGCACTAATTACCCGGATTTTGTGGCCGGTCACCTGGAATAATTTCCAAATGGCAAAGTAGCGCCGCCACAATTATAGATCTGGGAAGATAAGCTTGTTCGATATGCAGAGCCGCAATGTCTCACGCAACTCATATTCAAACATTTCTTGAGATATGCCACAGATGTTGCTTAAAGCCTAGCATGGCTATATTTAGCTTACTAGTTTTAGTAGATCTTAACTTCGATGAATTGGTGGAAAGATGAAACTTTTTACGCTTTTCCGCAAATTATGAACCCTCCCAAAAGAACGCGCGTGTCGAAACGCAGTGGCTTCTCGTCCAATCAACGTGCGGACGTGAATCTTGCCATGCGTGCAGTTGAGATTGAGCGCGATGACCTTCTCGCGAAAAATCGGCTTCTTTGTGGTGCCAACGAAAATTTAGTGCTGGCTACTATAGATGCCCAAAATTTGCGTCTTGAGGCTGAGAGGGCAAATCAACGGCAGAATGAATTTTTGGCGATGCTTGCTCATGAACTACGCAACCCGCTGGCGCCCATCAGCATGGCAAGCTCAATGCTTGCAAAAACATATTTCCCTTCGGCGCAATTGGTAAAGATTCAAAACACAATCGATCGCCAAATAAATCATCTTTCCCGTCTTCTCGACGACCTTCTGGACGCGGCTCGAATCAACAGCGGGAAGATTACGTTAATGCGTAGTTCAATTCTTCTGGCTGACCAACTACGGAGCGCTATAGAAACCATACAGTTGAGAATTTCTCAACGAAATCAGTCAATCGAACTGTATGTCCCATCAGAAGACATATTGCTTTTTGGCGACCCGGTTCGGCTGGCGCAAGCTTTTTCAAATCTCCTTGTCAACGCATCGAAATTTACTCCGGACGGTGGAAAAATTGTAGTAAACGCTTGGGTCAATGAAGATACTGTCGTGATCACGGTGGCTGACAATGGCGCCGGCATTTCCTCTGACGTACTTCCACACATTTTCTCTTTGTTCACCCAGGGTCCTCGTGCGCTTGCACGTTCTGAAGGAGGTCTGGGCATTGGTCTGAACGTAGTTCGAAACGTCATCGAACTACATGCCGGAACGGTTAAAGCAGAGAGTGCGGGGATAGGACAGGGGACTGTGTTTACGGTGACGCTGCCGATGCCCATCTACGCTGAATCGCCAGTCATATTTGCGCAAGAGCTTGAGCGTGGCCCGCATCGCCATCGTATATTGCTCGTTGAAGACAATCCTGACACACTTGACATGCTGGCCATCTTTCTAAGATCGGAAGGCTACCAGATCGTCACCGCGTCCGATGGCGTGCAAGGATTGGAGATAGCCAGCGTGGACCATTACGATGTGCTTGTATGTGATATCGGCCTCCCGGGGATGGATGGATATGAACTGATCCGGCGCCTGCGGGAAAAAATCGGTTCGCGAATTCCCTTTTCCATCGCGGTCTCAGGCTATGGTCGAATTGAAGACAGGAAGCAAGCTATCGCAGCCGGCTTTGATCGATACATGGTCAAACCGATCGACCTCAAGGAGCTTGTGAAGCTGCTGGACTCCGTTCCCGTACATGCTTTAAAAACTGACAAAGGCGATGACCATTCGTCGTTACCATCGAATGGTGAATTGTGCAATTAATACTAACTTCACAACCATAGGTTTTTATGGAAAACCACGATATCGGTTGGATTGCGACTTTGCTGGAGGGGCATGACCATCAAACCAACTGCTCTGAGTTGATGGCGGATAGAATAATCGAATTATTCAGTGAAGCGGAAAAAAAGCTTTCCTCGATAATTGGTTTGCGCGGACTAAGCAAGCTTCACCATGCGAATATTAGCAAAATCGCCATGCAATATTCTTGGTTATCTGCTGCAATCGAAAATCCCGACCCTTCACTCAAAAGAGTTCAATTGTTGAGATCCGTACTTGTAGAACAAACCGCCGTGACGTCCAAGCAAGCAGGATTAGCCTTACTGCAAGGTTTTTACAGTAGACTGGTAACGCTGATTGGTTTGGCTGTGACGGAGATATTGCTCCGTTCTGTGTGGGAAACATCGAGCGCTAAATATGCGCGGGGATTATAAAATGGGTACAATGGTCAATATAGAGCAGCTAGCTACTGGGGTTCCAGGGTTGGACGAATTACTTGGTGGCGGATTGCCGCAATTTTCCTTCAACTTGATTGCGGGTGTTCCTGGTTGTGGCAAAACCACGCTGGCTCATCAAATAATGTTTTCATTAGCGACACCAGATCAGCCAGCTCTTTTCCTCACGATTTTGGGCGAGCCTCCGCTCAAAATGCTTCGATATCAACAGCAATTCAGTTTTTTCGATGCGAATGCAATTAATGGCACTGTTCATTTTGTTAACTTGTCCGAGGAAACATTAAGCGGAGATCTCGATCGTGTCCTGCACCGAATAGCCGAAGAGGTCGTCGCTCACAAGCCAGCATTCGTCTTTGTTGACTCGTTCCGGTCTGTATTGAGGTCATCACTCTCAAGCGATGATACGCGAAATAAAGTAGAGCATTTTGTTCAAGAATTAGCCATGATTATGACAAGTTGGCAAGCCACTACGTTTCTTATTGGCGAGTATGCGGAGCCAGGCGATGTTAATCCTGTTTTTACCGTGGCGGATGGGATATTGTGGTTGCGTCAGAGTGTTCAGCGAAATTCGATGGTCCGCAAAATCGAAGTTTTCAAAATGCGGGGACAGGCATCAATGCCAGGCCTTCATTCATTTCGAATTGGCAAAAATGGGATCAGAATATTTGCGCCGGTACGGATTCCTGATCATGAAGAGACGGAGCGGGAAATTCCGCGCGTTCTGCTGGGAATTCCCAAGTTGGATGACATGCTCGGCGGTGGCATACCCCAAGGATATTCTCTGTTGGTCGCCGGCCCATCGGGTTCAGGAAAAAGCATATTAGCTTCTACCTTCCTTGCAGAGGGAGCGCGGCAAGGGGAAGCCGGGGTGATTGCGGCATTTGAACAACGTCCGCGTAGAAAATCTCGAAATCCGATACTTGCGGAACTGGTCAAGGACGGCGTTGTCAGTGTGGTCAACACCGGATCTCCGGATCTTTCCATTGACGAGGTAATCGTTCTGTTGATAAATGAAATTCGACGTACAAATGCGACGCGGGTTGTTTTGGATTCACTTTCCGGCTTTGAACTTGCGCTAGCGCCAACCTTCCGTACGGATTTCCGCGAATCGATGCTCCGCCTTGTAACCACGTTGACTGACGCTGGAACCACCGTGGTCATGACCTCGGAGCTTGAGGACAGATATACAGATTTGCGTTTCAGTCCGTATGGAACCGCATTCCTGACCGATGCGATCATTGTGCAACGCTATATTGAAGTTGAAAGTCGCTTGCGTCGCGTCATCGCGGTGGTAAAGGTTCGTGCCAGCCACCATTCCGATGAGCTACGGGAATATACTATTGATGAGAATGGACTTCATATCGGCGAGATGTTGGTCGAACAAGAGGGCCTGTTAGGGGGAAGACCTACAAAGAAACGGGATAATATGGTATCCGGTCGCGAAAAACATATGCATGACACCGAGGCTTGACTCGCTGCGGCACCAAATGATCGTGGCCCCGGGTTGGCGGTACGCCGACCCGGGGCCAGGCGGACGGCACCGCCCTTACCCGGTATGCGGCGCGCTCAATGAGCTGCCGTCAAAACCCCACGCTCAGGCCAAGCTCGACCGAGCGCCCGTGACCCGGCAACGGCTGCAAAGCGCCGGCGGCACGCAGCCCCGACAAATACACACCGCCCAGCGGATCGGCATACGCCTTGTCGAGCAGATTGCTCACGGCGGCCCTCAACTGCACGTTTTTGCGCATCTGGTAGCTGGTGCGGGCGCCCAGCAGCGCATAGCCGGCGGTTTCCGGTTCCAGGCGGCGCGCATCGATCCGCTCCTTGCGGGCCACCAGCTTGCTCTCGATCCGGCTGTCCCAGGCGCCATTGCTGTGTTCCAGCGTCAGCAAGGCGTTGAACGGCATGATGTGGTACAGGTCGCCGCCGTCCGCGCGCTTGCCGCGCGTATAAGCCGCGTTTCCGCCGAATTTCACTGATCCCAAGCTGCCGCTGCTGGCCAGCGGCACGCTCCACGACAGATTGGCGCCGTACAGCCTGGCGTCATGATTGGCGAAGCGCAGCAGCGCGCGCCGTGCGTTCGCGACCCGGTAGGGCGTGAACTGGCCCACCACGTCGACGTCGATGTAATCCTGCACCCGGTTGTAATATGGATTGAGCTTCACGAACCAGCTGGACGCGCCGCTGGCGCCGTGCCAGTGCGCGGTGAAGCCCAGCGTGGTGGCCGTTTCCCGCTTCAGGTCGACCTTGCCCACATAGCCATTGCCGTCGCCAAACCAGTTGGTCATCGTCATCGCCATCGTGCCCCGGCCCCAGGAATAGCGCTCGTACAGATTGGGCGAACGCGTCTTGCGCGCCGCCGCCAGTTCGTAGGTGCTGCCCGCGTCCGCCTCGAAGCGCGCCAGTGCGCTCAGGTCCAGATTGCGGTCGCGCCGGCTGCGTCCTGCCGCGTTGAAGGCCGCTGCTGCGGCGGCATCGGCCGCATTCATCATGTTCTGGGCATACGGCTGGACCACGCCGGCGTCCATGCGCACCGATTCCCAGCGCGCGCCCAATAGCGAAGTCCAGCGCGCGTCATGCCGGGTTTCGGCCTCGCCGAACAGCGCAACGCGGTCGCGCCGGCCATCGTTGATATTGATATAGGTGTTCGGACCCATCATCATCGAGCCCGCCACGGCCGGCCAGAAATCGTCCAGCCGGAACCGGTGGAACTCCTGGCCCATGCGCAGCGTGCCGGCATCGCTCAAGGGCAGCGTGACTTGCAGCGCGTAGCCGGTGTTGCGGCCCTGCGTCAGCATCGGCATGTTGCCGGGCCGCTCAGGCGAGAAAAAACCCATCTCGTGGTCGGTGCTTTGCCAGTAGGCGCTGGCGTCGAGTTCACCCCAGCCGAACTTGCCGGCATAGCCCGCGTTCGCGAACTTGCCGTCGTTGCCGGTCATGTCCATGAACTGGTTGGGAAAACCCTGGTAGGGAATGCGCTGGGTGCCGACGCGCATTGTCAGCTGCTGGTTCTGCTCGCGCAAGGCCAGCACGGCCGACTGGTTGATGCTCTCGTACAGGCTGCCCGCCACGCGCCTGCCGTCGCCATCCTCGTAGCTATGACCGTGCGAATACGCCGCGTTGTAGCCGAAACTCATGCTGTCGCTGGCGACCGTGGCCGACACTCCCGCGTTGACCGCCTCGCCGTTGCTGCGCCCGCTCAACACGAGCTTGCCGCCTGTGCGCAGCGCCTCGCCCGCCTTGGCGAACACGGGCGCCGCCGACTTCACGGTGATGGTGCCCCCGATGCTGTCGCCACCGGCGCTGACCGGCGTCACGCCGGCCAGCACTTCGATGCGGCCGACCTGGCTGGGCGCGATGTTCGACAGCGGCGCATTCATATGGTTGGCGCAGGCCGAGGTGATTTCCATGCCGTCGATGCGAATCTTGAGGCGGTCGTCGCCCAGGCCATTGACGAACGGCAGGCCGGAGACGCCGCCGCCCTGTGCCACGCTGTAACCCGGCGTGGAACTGAGCAACAGCGCCGTGTCGCCGGCGCCGGAGCTACGCGGCTGCAAGCCTTCGCCAATCGCCGAGACGATGACTTTCATGTGCGGCGCGAGTTCCTGTGCGGCGTTGCTCTGGGCGTGCGCGTTCAGGCCAGCGCCGCCGGCGGCGGCCAGACAGACGGACAGATAAAGCGGTTTCATGGTAATTCCCTGACAAGTGATGTGTTGTGAAGTCAAAAACGCTGATGCAAGGGCAAATCGACGCAGCTGGTCACGATGCGGACCGCGGCGCGGCCAGCATCGATGCATCCGGCTTGCGGACGACTGCCGTGCGAAATCAGTGCGCTGTCTGGGTCAGCGCAATGAGCTGCATCGGAAAGGCCGGCAACGGCGGCAGGCAGTACGATGCGAAATAGAAGAACGCCAGCGCGACAAAAGCGGCGGCGTTAAAGCAGCGCAGCGTGCGCAGGAAGATGGCCAGGCTGGCTGGCGCGGCAAAAAACGATGGGTTCATGGAATACTCGTCAAACAGGTTTCAGATGGCCGCGACAAGGCGGCAGCGTGCACCGGCGGACCGGCGCGCAAGGCTGTAACTGGATGTGTGGCCGCGCGGACGCACGCGTGTGCGCCGCAGCGGTCGATCAGACGAGGTGGGGAGGCGCGCGCGGATTGGCCGTGGACCAGGCGTGCAGGGATCGGGGTGCGGTGTAGAAAAGCGGCGGATAAACATCGCGCACGGCATCGAACGCCAGCCTTTCGGGCAGCGTGCCGCTCAAGCCGAGCGAGCCGCCGTGCGTGAGGCAGAATGCGCAATGCTCCATGCCGTGTTGTGCCGACCCCGGCGTCTTGCTGGCGTCGGCGTCACCGACCTTGACCAGCTTGTAGCCATTGGCGGTACAGATTTCCATCGTGCCGGCGGTGGCGCCGGAAGCGGACATCGCGCGCGCCATTCCGGGCGCCAGCGTACTGAACAGGATGGCCAGCATGGCGATCCAGATGTGCAGTGTTTGTCGCTTTGCAATGTTGATCATGGCAAATATTATAGCCGAAGGAAGGCTTCTCCACGACACCATTTTTGCCGTTCGCGCCTGCTCCCATGCGCAACATGGCAGGCAGTCCATCGCTCATCTGCCGACGCGGTACAATCATTGCCCGCACGGCGGCCGGTGGCCGGTGGCATTCATCCCGAAGGAGTCCCATGTCCGACAGCAAACCGACATTCCCATCCACGCGGCGCCAGTTCTGCGCCGGCGGCGTCAGCCTTGCGGCACTCGGTTCGCTGGGTCTCACCGGCTGCGGCGGTGGCGGCGTGGACGACGCCGGCAGCTCCATCAGCGTCACCGAGTCGAAGCGCTCGAACGCCATCGGCCCTGCCGCGCCACGCCGCTTCGTCCACCCTGGCCTGCTGCATACCGCCGCCGACTTCGAGCGCATGCGCGCCAAGGTCGCCGCCAGCGCCGAACCATGGACCAGCGGCTGGAAAGCCCTCGTCGCCAACGGCCGCTCCCAGCTGAACGCCACGCCGCGGCCCCTGGAAACCGTCATCCGTGGCGGCGCCGGACAAAACTTCGCGCAGCTGTACATCGACATCGCCCGCGCCTACCAGCTCGCGCTGCGCTGGAAAGTCTGCGGCG
Source organism: Massilia sp. DJPM01 (assembly GCF_030348125.1). Taxonomy (NCBI): domain Bacteria; kingdom Pseudomonadati; phylum Pseudomonadota; class Betaproteobacteria; order Burkholderiales; family Oxalobacteraceae; genus Massilia; species Massilia sp. DJPM01. The sequence goes on along the minus strand of NZ_JAQOZV010000038.1, from coordinate 60,818 downwards.
ACACCGCCTATGCCGACCGCGCCATCGCCTTCCTCAACGCCTGGTCGTCCACCCTCACCACCATCGGCGGCAACGCCGACCGCTTCCTCGCGGCCGGTATCTACGGCTACCAGTTCGCCAACGCCGCCGAAATCATGCGCACCTACGCCGGATGGGCGCCGGCCGATCTGGCGCGCTTCCAGCACATGATGCTCACCGTGTTCTACCCGCTTAACCACCAGTTCCTGGTCCAGCACAACGGCGCCGAGATCACCAATTACTGGGCCAACTGGGACCAGTGCACCCTCGCCTCCATCCTCGCCATCGGCGTGCTGTGCGACCGCGAAGACCTGTACCGCGAAGCCATGAACTATTACATGACGGGTCCCGGCAACGGCGCCAGTTGCCAGGCTGTTTACTACCTCCACCCCGGCCACCTCGGCCAGTGGCAGGAAAGTGGCCGCGACCAGGGCCATGCCACGCTCGGCATCGGCCTGGCCGGCGCGTTCTGCGAAATGGCGTGGAGCCAGGGCGACGACATGTACGGCTACGACAACAACCGCTTCCTCGCCGGCGCCGAATACGTCGCCAAATCCAACCTGCGCGATGGCGCTGGCGCCTTTTACCCGGTGCCCTACACGCCCTACCAGAACATCAACGCCTGCCAAAGCGCCTTCTCGTCCGAATCGCAAGGCATTCTCCGTCCCGTGTGGGAAATGGTTCACCAGCACTACGCCAACCGGCGCGGCCTGGCCGCTCCCTGCACCGGCGCGCAAGCACTGCAAACCCGTCCCGAAGGTGATGGCGGCAACGGCGACCAGCTTGGTTTCGGCACCCTGACCTTCACGCGCGAGCCCATGGCCGGCAGCGTCCCTAGCGGGCTGACGGCGCGCCAGACTGCGGGCAAGGTCGTTCTCAGCTGGTGGGGCTGCGCCCAGGCCAGCAGCTACACCGTCAAGCGCGCCACGGCCTTGGGTGGTCCCTACAAAGTCCTGGCCAGCGGCATCGGCGGCCTGCTCAGCTACACCGACACCAGCATGCCCGCCGGCGTCTTTTACTACGTGGTGACAGCGCATATCGCCGGCAAGGAAAGCGCCCCCTCCGCCGCGGCGCGCGTTATCGCGGGACTGGCGCCGCACACCCGGCTGAACATGAACGAAGCATCAGGCACGGTCGCGGCGGACGCCAGCGGCAACGGCCATACCGGCACCCTGGCCAGGGGCGCCACCTGGATCGCCGGCCGTACCGGCAGCGCGGTCGCGCTCGATGGCGCGGGCGGCCATGTCAGCCTGCCCTCCAATCTCGTTGCGGACCTGGCCGACTTCACCGTGGCCACATGGGTCTACCTGAACGCGGCCACGCCGTGGTCGCGCGTGTTCGACTTCGGCAGCGGGCCGGGGCACTACATGATGCTCACGCCGCGCAACAACAAAGGCGTGGCCCGCTTCGGCATCGCCACCAACTTCCCCGCTGGAGAACAAGGCATTTCCGGCAACGCCGCGCTGCCTGTGGGGCAGTGGGTCCACGTGGCGGTCACCTTGTCGGGCAGTACGGGAATTTTGTACGTCAACGGCGCCGAAGTGGGCCGCAACACGGCCCTGGCGCTGGCGCCCTTCCGCCTCGGACCGACCAGCCAGAACTGGCTAGGCCGCTCGCAGTTTCCCACCGATGCCTCCTTGCACGGCACCATCGACGACTTCCGCCTCTTCCACGGCGCCTTGGGTGCCGCCGAACTGGCCGCCCTGATGCGCACCTGACCCCCAGCATGATTCCACACCATCCGCTCACCCGCCAGCACATCGATATCTGGCTGGTGTTCTACCAGACCCTCACCGCCCCCGCGCTGCAGGCGGCCATGCTCGAGCTGCTCAACGACGCCGAGCGCCAGCAGCAAATCCGCTTCTACCGCGAGGACGACCGCCTGCGCTACCTGGCCACGCGTGCACTGGTGCGTACCACGCTCTCGCGCTATGCGCCGGTGGCGCCGGCCGACTGGACCTTCATCCCGAATGATTACGGCCGCCCCGCCATCGGCAACGCGCACCTTGACGCGCGCTCGCTCAATTTCAACGTCTCGCACACGCGCGGCCTGATCGCGCTGGCCGTCACGCGCGAGCGCGTGCTGGGCGTCGACGTTGAAAACCTCGCTACGCGCCAGGTGTCCGGCGACCTCGCCGGGCACTGTTTCGCGCCGGCCGAAGTGGCCGAGCTGGCCACCGTGCCCGACCAGCGGCACCAGGACCGCTTCTTCGAATACTGGACTTTCAAGGAAGCGTATATCAAGGCGCGCGGCATGGGCTTGTCGATCCCGCTCGACCGTTTCAGCTTCCATTTCCCGGACGAGCGCAGCGTCGCCCTTGCCGTCGACCCCGAACTGGGCGACGATGGCGCGCGCTGGCGCTTCTGGCAATTCCGGCCCACCCCCGAGCACCTGCTCGCGCTGTGCGCCGAACGCCTCGACGGCGCCGTCCCGCAGCTCACCGTGCGCAGCGTGATTCCGACCGGCGCCGACACGCCTTTCGCGTGGACCCTGCTGAAACGCTGACCATGACGGCTTCCCCCGATCCGATCGCAGCACTCAGGGAGCATTTCCAGTCCGACGGCTTGTGGCGGGACGACGACATGGTCAAGATACTTTCATCGTCACCGGGATGGCGCGACGAGTTGGGCCAGGCCTGCCTGGATGCCGCTTGCCCGCGCTTGAGCGAAGCGGCCCACTGCTTCTTCATCGGCGAGCCGATCTCTCAGGAAAGACGTAGGCTTCGACCGGACATTGCCACGCGAGTCTGGCAGGGCGGCCGCGCCAAGCCAGTCGCTTCGAGCCCACTGCATGGACGCTGAACAGACACAAATTTTCCATGGTCAAAGATCTCTTTAACTAAGGACAACTTGTCGTCCAATTCAACCGTGACGGCACCGGTCGTCATTCTTTTTTTATGCTCACGGGTCAACTCCACGGGCTTGCATGATTTGATGTTTTTAAGACGTCCAGACAAGGCTCAGGCTGGCACACTATTCGCCAATTGTTGATCGCGCACGAGGGCCGCAAAGTTGTCTGCCGGGACCGGCCGGCTACACAAATATCCTTGGTACAAATCGCAGCCGCGTTGTTCCAGGAATGCGAGTTGCTGGGCATTTTCGCCCCCCTCCGCCAGAATCTTGAAGTCAAGTGCATGCCCCATTGCCACGATCGCGGAGGCGATCGCCCTGTCCTCCTGTTTGTGTGGCAAAGAATCGACGAAACTCTTATCGATTTTCAAAACATCGAGCGGAAACCGCTTGAGGTAGGATAAGGAGGAATAGCCCGTGCCAAAGTCGTCAATGGCGACGCGCATGCCAACGGTCCGCATGCGATTGAGGATGTCGAGCACGTCCTCCTCGCGCTCCATGAACGCGCTTTCAGTCAACTCCAATTCCAGGCTGGTGGGCGGAAATCCGCTCAAGCGAAGTGCCGTCGTGATCATATTTTCGACGTTACTGTGTAAAAATTGTTTGGGCGAGAGATTAACCGCCAGAGTGAGAGGCGGCAGCCCAGCCTCAATCCAGGATTGTCCTTGAAGACAGGTTTGCATCATTACCCAGGCACCGATATCGGTGATCAGGCCACTCGCCTCGGCGATGGGAATGAAGCGCACCGGTGACATTAATCCCTCTAACGGGTCCTGCCAGCGCACCAGCGCCTCCGCGCCGACAATGCGCCCGCTTGCGATGTCAACCTGCGGCTGGTAGAAGACGCGCAATTCGTTGTTCTCGACCGCATGGTGCAGGCGTGATTCAAGGCTGATGCGCTCACGCGCCGCATGCGTGAGATTTTCCGAGAAAAAGCGGAAGCAACCACGCCCTTCGTTCTTGGCTTTATTCAGCGCGCTATCTGCGTGTTGCAGCAATTCGTTGGCGTTTGTGCCGTGCTCCGGGAACAGGCTGAGGCCGACGCTGACGCCGACATGGACTTGAACGTCATCCGACAGAAGCCACGGTTGATCCATCAGTGTGATGATCTCATTTGCAACGTTGGCCACGCCTTCTGGACCATTGATATTTTCGAGCATCAGCACAAATTCATCTCCACCCAGGCGAGCAACAGTATCCATGTCGCGCAATCGACATCGCAGGCGCTCGGCGGCTTGTTGCAGCAATTCGTCGCCGACGGCGTGACCATAGCTGTCGTTCACATCCTTGAACTGATCCAGGTCGACCATTAATAGTGCGAGTTGCTTATCTTCACGATGCGCTATCTTGATGCCATGATCGAGCAGCGACATGAACAGCAAGCGGTTCGGGAACTTGGTGAGCGGGTCGTGATGGACCACGAAATCGAGTTCCGCCTCGGACGCCTTGGACATGGAGATGTCGACGAACACACCCACATAGTTGCAAAGATTGTCGGCGCGATCCTTGATCGCACTGATCGTCAGCAATTCCGGATAAATTTCGCCGCTCTTGCGGCGATTCCATATCTCTCCCCGCCATTGTCCGTCCCGCGCAATGGTTTGCCACATGGCAGCGTAAAATGTCGCGTCGTGGCGCCCTGACTGCAGCAGAGCTGGCGTATTGCCAATTGCATCAGATGATGAATAGCCGCTAATGTCGGTGAATGCCTGGTTGACCAGCGTAATACGGCCGTCCGCATCCGTGATCAATATACCCTCGCGGGTGGTCGCCAGCACTGTGGCTGCTTGCTGCAATTGTTGTTCAACATGCCTGCGCTCCCTCAAGTCGACGCACACGCCCGCGACGTGGCGCGCTTTGCCATCGATATCGCGTTCGATCGCGTAGCGCGTGAGTAGCGGAATGTATTCGCCATCCTTATGCCGGAGCCGCATTTCAATCACTGCCGACGCCGTGTTCTGTTCAAGCGCTGCGAGCAGAGCACGCTTGATTTCTTCGAGATCGTCGGGATGGGCCAGGCGTTGCCAAATGCCGGCATCCGCAGGATGTTCGTCGACTGCATAACCGAGCATGCTCCACCAGCGCGCGGAGAGCGTATGGCGATCTTCGCTGACATTCCATTCCCACCATGCGTCATCAACCACGTCCAGTATGCGCTCGAAGCGTCGTCGCTGCGCGTCCGCGTGCACTCGTTCGCGATCGAGCATGGCGCGCCGATTTCCTAGCTCAAGCCAAATGCCTGCACCACCGAAACATAAAAAGCCGACCAGCATCAACATCACTGAGCGCTGATGAAAGGCGATCCAAAGCAGGCCAGCGGCGATGCATGCAAGCACGGACGGGATGAAAACACGCGCGCCAGACTGTCGATGAGTTAGTGCAAATATGTTCATGACATGTCGATGATTAGTCATCATTGTTGTGTGTCGGCTTCAAAGAACCTTGGGGCTCGTCTTGCTCCGGCTCGCCCTGGACATGGGTGATACTGGGGTCTTGCCTTGCCCGCCCTTCAGCTTGAACAGCGCCAATGGGTACAAGAACTGAGCCAACGAACGCGTATTCATTCATTGGCGGGGCGGGATTTCCGGGAAGATGCCGGCGGCGGATAGCTCTAAGGCCTCCGGATCTTATTTGGAGATTGATATGTAAACTTAGGCAACCATAACAAGCCGGCACAACAAATAATTTGATGCACATCAAGAAAAAACAAATGGGCGGCGTCCTGACGACATAGACGCCAAGGCTTTCCCGCCCCGGCGTCGACGCCGCCCCCGGGCGTGCGCGACCTTGACCGGGATTGCGCGCATGCATGGACGTTTCAAGAAAATGGCCGTAACAAAAGGCCGAAACGCTGCCGATCGAGGAGCTTGAGCGGATCGTGGCGCAACTGGTTTGCCCCGGCACGCTGAAGGCGAACCGAGACACCGCGCTATTGGTGGCCGGGTTTTTCGGGGGCATGCGCCGTAGCGAGCTGGTCGGCATTAAGGCCGAGCACGTCGGCTAGAAGCAGGCGGGAATCGAGACATGCTGCCGCGCTCGAAAACCGACCAGACGGGAGAGCGGATAGTCAAGGCGATCTCATGTAGTGGATGGCCCTTGCTGCCCGGCCACGGCGCTGCGCAGCGGCCGACAACCGCGCCGCCCTGGACGGGTAATGCGGCAGGAACACACACAAGGCGACCGGCGCCGCGCCGATGCGCAGGCGGGCCGCGCCAGGTCCGATCCTCAGGTCGCGCCATCCCGGTTGGGAATCTCCAGCCCTGTCGCCACCGCCGGACGCGCCACGAACTGTTCCAGCGCGCGCGTCACATGCGGGAAATCGGCGATACCGACCAGATCGCCCGCCTCGTAAAACCCGATCAGGTTACGCACCCACGGGAAGATGGCGATGTCAGCGATCGTGTACGTATCGCCCATGATCCAGGTGCGCTGCGCCAGCCGTTCATTGAGCACGCCGAGCAGGCGCTTCGATTCCGCCACATAGCGGTCGCGCGGGCGCTTGTCTTCGTAATCCTTGCCCGCGAATTTATGGAAGAAGCCGAGCTGGCCGAACATCGGTCCGATGCCGCCCATCTGGAACATCACCCACTGGATCGTCTCGTAGCGCCCGGCGGCATCAAGCGGCAGGAACTGGCCGCTCTTTTCGGCCAGATAAAGCAGGATCGCGCCCGACTCGAACAGCGCCAGCGCTTTGCCGTCCGGGCCATTCGGATCGATGATGGCGGGGATCTTGTTGTTCGGGTTGAGCGCCATGAATTCCGGCGTCAGCTGGTCGTTGTGATCGAAGCGCACCAGATGCGGCTCGTAGGCCAGTCCCGTTTCTTCCAGCATGATGGAGACCTTCACGCCGTTCGGCGTCGGCAGCGAATACAGCTGGATGCGCTCGGGGTGCCGGGCAGGCCATTTTTTCGTGATCGGAAAAGTCGACAGGTCGTTCATGGTTTCATCCTTCATAGCATGTCAAAGTGATCTGGCAACATAGCAGAAATTTCATGTTTGCTGTTGGCGCGCCCTGCCCGCGCGCCAGGCGATGGCCAGCGCCGCCGCCAGCAGCACGGCGCCGAGCGCGAACGTCCTGCGCATGCCTGCCGCCACCGCGTCCGGCGGCGCCGTGGCGGCCGCCGAGCCGAACGCGAACACCGCGCCCATCAGCGAGGCGCCGGTGACCAGTCCCAGATTGCGCGCCAGGTTGAGCATGCCCGACACCACGCCGCGCTGGTCGGCGCCGGCATTGGCCATCAGCGCCGTATTGTTCGCCGCCTGGAACAGCGCATACCCGATGGTGATGACGACCAGCGGCGCGACATAGCCGGGTACGCCGCCCGATGCCGGCAGCAGCACCAGCGGCAGCGTCCCCGCCAGCATCAGCACCAGCCCGGCGATGGTCACGCCCGGGGTACCGGCGCGGTCCACGATCCGGCCCGCCGGCACGCCGCACAGCGCCGCCACCAGCGGCCCGGCCGACAGGACCAGGCCAACGGTGGCCGGCGCCAGTGCGAGTGCGCGCGACAGATAGAACGGCCCCACGACCAGGGTCGCCATCATCACCGTCGACACCAGCGTCGTGGTGCCGAGGCGCGCCCCGAACAGCCGGTCGCGCAACAGCGCCAGCGGAATCAGCGGCGACGCGACCCGTGATTCGGCCAGTACGAACAAGCCGGCTCCCACGGCTGCGGCGAGCAGCAGACCCAGGTTGAGTATCCCAAAGCTGCCGCTGCCCGCCGTCATGGCCAGTGCGTACGCGCCCAGCGTCAGCGCCAGCAGCAGCGTGCCCACATGATCGAACACCGCCGGCCGCCGCACGTCCCCGGGCAGCGTGCGATACGCCAGCACCAACGCCGCCATCCCCAGCGGCACACTGACGAAGAATAGTGCGCGCCAGCCGGCCGCCGCGATCAGCACGCCGCCGAGCGACGGCCCGAGCGCGGTGCCGATGGCGGACATCGTTCCCAACAGCCCCATCACGCTTCCGGTGCCCGATGTTGACGCGGTTTCGGTGGCGAAGCTCATGGTCAGCGCCATCATTACCGCCGCGCCCAGACCTTGCAGCGCGCGCGCGGCAATCAGCCATGGCAGCGCGCCCGCCATGCCGCACAGGGCCGAGGCAAGGGTGAACAGGCCGATGCCGGCCAGCAGAAGACGGCGCCGCCCCGCGATGTCGGCGAGTCGTCCGACGCCGACAATGAGCGTGGTAATCGCCAGCAGGTAAGCCAGCACGACCCACTGCACCTGCCCGAAGGTGGCGCCGAACGCCTGCGCGAGCGTTGGCAAGCCCACATTGGCGATGCTGGTACCGAGCGACGACAGCAGCATCGACAGCGACAACGCGGCCAGCGTCCAGCGCCGCTGTGCGCACGGCTGCGGGTTCATTGCAGCAGCCACACCGCTTCCGCCGCCGGAAAACGGCCCTTGAAGCCACCGGCCACCCCGGCCCTGGCCAGCAAGGTCAATCCATACGCGTGGCCGTAGCGCTGGGCGACTTCCTCGTCGCTGATGGAAAACGGCGGCCCAGCCATCAAGGCCTGCTCGTACTGGTAGCAAACGAGCAATTGCGGCGCCCGCCCCGCCAGTTGCGTCACGTGGGTGGCGTACGGCCCGCGCATCGATGCCGGCAATGCGACGAACGCTGCGCGGTCGTACACCGCGTCCACCTGGCCGAGCGTCTCGCTATCCAGGCAAAAGATGTCGCCTATAAAGATATCGATGTCTTGCGCGCGGTAGTGAAGCAGTTCTCCCGCCTGGCGCACGTCGGGCGTCAAACCCAGATCGGCAAACAGCTGGTCGACGGCAATCTGGCTCAATTCGGCGCCCGCCACGCGGTAGCCTTTGGACAGCAGCCAGTGCAGGTCGAGCGATTTTCCGCACAAGGGCACGAACACGCGGCTACCGGCAACCAGTCCCAGCCGGCCCGCATGCGCCACCAGGAGCGGATTGGCCGCGCGCTCATGAAACCCGATCTCGTCAATTGCCCACTTGCGATGCCAAAATTCCCTGTCCATACCACTCCTTGTCTGCTCGTGCCGCCCGTCGGCACCCAAACCCAGTCTAGCCGCACAGCATTCATGGCGGAAGACGCACGGCTTGCACTTTATTGCTGCGTCGAACGCCATACTCCATGAACTACTATAGTCTACGACTATCGTTTCGATATTTATAATTGCGTATACATATCACCGGGATTTCCTTATTGTTTAAACACTCTTACAAAAAAAGGAATCGACATGATGATGACAACCCAACTGCGCACTTCCGGAGTACGTCGCGCAGCAAGTTCGGCGATGGCATTTGCCATCGCCGCGCTGATCTCCCCCTTCACCTCGGCGGCGCCACAACTGACGCGCGATAATGGCGCCCCGCTCGGCGACAACCAGAACTCGCAAACGGCCGGCCAGAACGGCCCCACCCTGCTGCAAGATGTACACCTCCTGCAAAAACTGCAGCGTTTCGACCGCGAACGCATTCCCGAGCGCGTGGTCCACGCGCGCGGCACCGGCGCCCACGGCGTCTTCGTCGCCAGCAGCGATGTATCGGCCTTGACCCGGGCTAAGGTGTTTGCCAAAGGCACTGAAACGCCCGTATTCGTGCGCTTCTCGACGGTAATCCACGGCAATCATTCGCCCGAAACCCTGCGCGATCCACGCGGTTTTGCCACCAAGTTCTACACCGGCGAAGGCAACTGGGATCTGGTCGGCAATAACCTGCCGATCTTCTTCATCCGCGACGCCGTCAAGTTCCCGGACATGGTGCACTCGCTCAAGCCTGCGCCCGAAACCAATGTGCAAGACCCCAACCGTTTCTTCGATTTCTTTTCGCACCAGCCGGAATCGACGCACATGCTGACCCAGGTGTACTCCGATCTCGGCACGCCCAAAGGCTACCGCTTCATGGACGGAAACGGCGTGCACGCTTATAAATTCGTCAACGCCGCTGGCACGGTCAACTATGTCAAATTCCACTGGAAGTCGCTGCAAGGCATCCAGAGCCTGACCGGCCCCGAAGCATCGGCCGTGCAGGGCAAGGATTTCAACCATGCCACCAACGACCTGGTCGACGCCATCAAGCGCAAGCAATTTCCGCGCTGGGAACTGTATGTGCAGGTGCTCAAGCCGGCCGAACTGGGCAAATTCGACTTTGACGCGCTCGACGCGACCAAAATCTGGCCGGGCGTGCCGGAAACCAAGCTCGGCACCATGACCTTGAACCGCAATCCCGCCAATATCTTCCAGGAAACCGAGCAAAGCGCCTTTGCCCCATCGAACCTGGTGCCCGGCATCGAGCCGTCCGAAGACAAGCTGCTGCAAGGCCGCGTGTTCTCGTACGCCGATACCCAGATGTACCGCCTTGGCCCGAACGCCCTGCAATTGCCGATCAACCAGCCGCGCGTGGCGGCAGTCAATCACCACCAGGATGGGGCGATGAATACCGGCAAGCGCACCGGCAATGTCAACTACGAGCCGAGCCGCCAGTCGCCGCTGGCGGTCAACCCCGACTTCAAGCCGAGCCAGCTTCCGCTGTCGGGCAGCACGGTACAGCAGCGCATCGCCAAGCCGCAAAACTTCCGCCAGGCGGGCGAGTTCTACCGTTCCTTGCCTGCGCAGCAGCAGAAAAACCTGGTGGCCAACCTTGCCGGCGACCTTGGCCAGGTCAAGGATGAGGAAGTGCGCTACAGGATGCTGTCGTACTTCTACAAGGCCGATGCCGTCTACGGAACGGCGCTCGCCGCCGCGCTGGGCGACAAGGTTGCGCAAGTCGCGTCGCGCGCCGCGGCCCTGGCCGACTGATGAGAATGCGGCCGCCTGCGGGCGGCCGTCTGGGAGACTGCCATGACATACCTGATGACAATTGCCGCGCTCGCCATGGCGCAACTGGTGCACGCGGCGCCACCCGAGCCGGCGCGCCTGGCCGAACAGCTCAAGGGCTACTACTTCGACGCGGCCCGGCGTGGCGATGTCGCGATGCTCAAGGAATTCACCAGCGCGGCCTACGACCTGGACACGCGCGACGAGAAAGGCTACACGGCGCTGATCCTGGCCGCCTACCACGGCCAGGGGGCGGCGGTGGACCTGCTGATCGGCGCCGGTGCCGACCCGTGCGCGGGCGACAAGCGCGGCAACACGGCTTTAATGGGGGCGATATTCAAAGGCGAGTTGCGCATTGCGCGCCGGCTGGCCGATACCGCGTGCCAGCCGAACCAGCGCAATCATGCCGGCCAGACGGCGGCGATGTACGCGGCGCTGTTTCAGCGCAGCGAAATCCTGCAAGCGCTGGTCGAGCGCGGGGCGGACCTGAAAGCGGCCGATGGCGCCGGCAACACCCCCGCCAGCCTGGCCCGGGGTGAATTCCGCCAGGCGCAGCGCCAACCGTAACGACGTGCTGGTGCCTGCGGCGGCGCCCGCAATCCCGCCTGGCTGCCGCGCGAGCATGGCGCACGACGCACGGCTTGCCCCGGATTAGCGCGTCTGACGCGACACCCGGCGTAAATTGCGCTATCGTGAGCACATGTCCCTGCCCGACCTTAATCTCTTGATCACCCTCGACGTCCTGCTTGCCGAAGGCAGCGTCGCCCGTTCGGCGCGCCGTTTGCGCCTCAGTCCCTCGGCCATGAGCCGCGCGCTGGCCCGCCTGCGCGACAGCACCGGCGACCCGCTGCTGGTACGGGCCGGGCGCGGCCTGGTGCCCACCCCGCGCGCCATCGAACTGCGCGAGCAGGTCAGCCAGCTGGTGCACGACGGCGTTGCCGTGCTGCGCCCCGTCGACAAGCTCGACCTGGCACAGCTGGCGCGCACCTTCACCATCCGCACGCGCGAAGGCTTCGTCGAGAATTTCGGTGCAGAACTCATCACACGCTTGTGCGCCGACGCGCCCGGCGTGCGCCTGCGTTTCGTACCCAAGCCGGACAAGGACAGTACGGGTTTGCGCGACGGCAGCATCGACCTCGAAACGGGTGTCGTGGGCAAGTCCACCGGCCCTGAGGTGCGCACCCAGGCCCTGTTCCGCGACCGCTTCGTGGGCGTGGTGCGCGCCGGCCATGCGCTGGCCGAAGGCGCGCTCACGCCGGAACGCTATGCGGCGGGCGAGCATATCGGCATCGCGCGCGAGGGCGGAGCGAAAGGCCCGGTCGACGACGCCCTGATGCCGCTGGGCCTGGAACGCGCGATCGCGGTCACGGTCGCCGGCTTTTCCCAAGCGCTGGCGCTGGCAAGGGGAAGCGAACTGGTCGCCACGGTTCCGGAACGGCACACCGGCCTGCTACGCGGCGGCATGCATAGCTTCGCCCTGCCCTTTTCCATGCCCGAATTCACCGTGTCGATGCTCTGGCATCCCCGGCTCGACGCCGATCCTGCTCACCGCTGGCTGCGCGGGCATGTGCGGGCGGTGTGCGGCGCGCTACGGTAGTTCGGGGCGACAACACTGCAACTTACCCAAGTTCACAATTTCAACAATGAAGCTCAGAGAACAAATTGAACAGCTTGTGGACGGCAAACCATACCGCCACGCCTTGTTTTACAACTTCCCCGGGGGCTTGCGCTTGCGAATGTCCGAAGGCGGCGACTATTTTGGCCGTGTTCTGACTGCCTTGGGCAAGGCAACGGCGGTATGCGAAGACGTGTTTGCCGGCGCGGATACCATGGTGGTGCACCTTCAACGCTATGCGACGCCGAAGCGCTTCGATCTGCGCTTTGCGCTCAAGCAACTTGACTTGGCCGGCATCACAATTCCACGCGCTCGCGACATCTGGGCGGAACTTGTCCCGCGCGACGAGCCCGACGACGATGACAATTGGTGGCTCCATCTGGTCTTTGAACTGCCCCGATCGCAGTTACAGAACCTCCTTTGGTGCGCGTTTGCGTGCGACGTCCGGGAATTGCGTCCGAATCCGCATTGCCTGGTCTACCTGATCAACCCCGAACTGGGACTCATCGTGCATCCCTACGACGACAGGGGGATGGATGTGATCGGAAAAAATGGGAGTGCGCTCAAGCACCTGTACACCGTCCATCAAACCTTGCTGCTCGAGTATGACCTCGACGCCATGCACCAGACATTCGCTGCCGGCGCCGCCGGTCCGGCGCACTAGCAGTTCGGGTATTTCCAGTTACGCTGTCTGCGGGAGCGATCCGGAAAAAGGGTATGATCCAGACGTAATATTTGTCACAACATGCGTAGACAAAGGCCGACACCATGCACGCTCCCTCGCAGCCACTGCCGCAAACCGGATCCGACGTCCTGGCCGATGCCGTTTCGACGGCCGCCTCCAGGAATGTGGCTCAACGGAAGGCTAATGCAGGCAAGCTCCCAGAGACGGTAGCGCAACGCAAGTTGGCAGCGATGATCGACAATAGTGCGCACATGCTGCAACGGCAAGCGATCGCCGACAGGATCGATACCAGTACGCGCATGCTGCAACGACAGCCCGGAAACGCCCTTCACGATCATCCACGGATGGTGGCGCAGCGAAGGGAAACGGGCGCGCCAACCTCCAACCATACCGGCCTGCCCGACCAGCTCAAATCCGGGATTGAATCTCTTTTCGGCATCAGCATGGATCATGTGAAGGTCCATTTCAATTCATCGCGCCCTGCCCAATTGCATGCGCACGCGTATGCGCAGGGAAGTGATATTCATCTTGGACCGGGCCAGTCGGCGCATTTGCCGCATGAGGCGTGGCATGTCGTACAGCAGGCGCAAGGTCGGGTGCGTCCGACGATGCAAATGAAGGCCGGTGTGGCGGTCAATGACGACGAAGGACTGGAGCGCGAAGCGGATGTGATGGGGGCCAGGGCGATGCAGATGGTGTCAGCGGCGGGCAGCGCGCAGGAGCGCGGTCCCGTTCCCGCTTTTGCCCATGCCGCGGTAGCGCAGCGCGCGATTATCGTGAGCGGAACCGAGATCGCTTTTACCGATGGCGCAATCGCGTTCCATGCATTTCGGGACAAGTTCCCCGCGGCTAGCAGCGAGCACCTGTACCAGGTATTGACCATACTGTGCACGCAACCGCACGAGCAATATCAGAGCCTGGACGAGGTCGCGGCGGATATCGAGAAACTGCTTGCTCTGCAGCCCGCTGCCGCCGATGTCAATATCGAGCACGTGATGGAAGCGGTCGACTCCTTAGGTGAGTTCACAAAAAGGCAAGATCAGTTTCAATCTTCCTTGCAATCCATGGAGGGCTTGCAAAGTGCCGGCTTTGAATTCGAGTTCGCTTCTTTTACGGAGACGTCGGATACGCCCTACTCCGGCCAGGAAATTATTCCTTCTCATCAGGAGATGGGTAAGTCTATCGATTTCGGAAATTATTTCAAATTGCCTTGGAAGCTGGAGTCAGACGCGCTCAATACCCTGGAATTGGTAACACCGCCATTTGTTTTTCCGAAAAACCAGGACGGCAATGCGGCACGGGGCAGTGTGGTCGAAAAAATGGCCGCCGCTTTGCCGGCGCTTGCAACGGCCGCCGAGGAAGGGAAATCCAATTTGCCGAGGCTCGCTGCCGCGATGGCGGCAGTCGGACTCGGTAGAGGGTGGACCATTGAGAGCGCTTACCAGAATTTCGGCGCGATAAAGAAAGTGAAATCCGGATCGGAAGTTTACAGTCAAACCAACGCATCCTTGTATCCTGCCGAAATCGGGCAGCTGTTGGAAATGAAATTTGCCGAATACGATAGTTTGCGCGGTGCATTTGACGGTACCGCTCCGGCCAACCTTGCGCGCAGGATGCGCTACGCGTTTGACTTGAAAGCGGATGCCGAGGCGCCGCTGAAGCAGGCCGTGGCAGTGTTTGCACGCTACGCGTCGAATGTGCTGGCCATTCCCAGTATGATGCACCGGCAAGCTACCCAAGCGCGAAAAGACAACATGCCGACGGATGTGAAGGAAACCTTGGCAGTCTGGGTGAAAACAGATGCCTTGAATGTGTTAAAAGGGATTTTAACGACAGATGAGAGCCGCGAGAGTTTCTCCGCCATCCTCCAGCGATGCCGGCCGGCCGTGGTTGAACTGCTGTCTATCGAAGGAAAGAAAATGCAGGACGTCGCAAAAAGGGAAGGAGAGTCGAAGGCCAGGAAGTTCGAAACGGACAATCCATTGAAATCCTACATGCCGGACCCGGAAATAGTAAAGTCCCTGGATCTGCCGGGGAAAAAAGCTGCTCTGACAAAGGGACAATTGGAGCAAAAGAACGCATACGACGCGTTCAAGCTCAAGCTGGAGCAAGAGCTGGTCGCGATGCAGATCTATGTCACCTGCATGATGACTGAGGCCAGGGCCTTTATCGACAGAGCGCTCGCTGTCGGCACGCATGAATTAAGCATTCCCACGTCAACGACCAAGGAATTCCTGTCCGAGGTATATGGCAGTGGCGAAGGCGTGCGCAAGGGAACCTATCTGGGCGGGATAGCGACGAAGGATGGTCCGATGTATGTCACCGAAACGCGGTAAGCGCACTGGCTGACTGACGAACGAAAAAACCCGCCGGGTGTCACGCGGGCGGGTTGCTGTCGGTTGAAAGGCGGCGGCTTAACGCAGGTTGAGCGCCTCGGCCAGCGACCACTTGAGCGGGGTGCCGCTGGCGTCGGTGATCGTGGTCAGGTCGCCGAAGATGCGGCCTTGCATGCTGTCCGGCAGGCGCACGAAGTTCGCGTTGCCGACGATCGCGTCACCATGCGCGAAGCCCCAGGCGAAGAACTTCAGGGCGGCAATCGTCTTTTCCGGATTGTTGGTGGCCTGTGCCGCCACGATGAAGGTTCCCGACGTGATCGGCCACGTGGTCGGACCGACGCGGTCGGTCAGCATTTCCTCATACTTGGCCTGGGTAACCCATGGGCTGTTCAGGAGCGCAGCTGTAAAGCCATCCGCGCCCGGCGCGACGACCTTGCCGTCGCGGTTTTTCAAGCGGGTGAAAGCCAGCTTGTCCTGCACCACGTACTGATAATCGACGTAGGCAATTGCGCCCGGCGTCTGCTTCACCGCATTGACGGCACCGTTGCTGCCGTTGACCTGGGTCACGCCATTCGCCCACGCAACCGTGAAGTTGCGGCCGTACGCCTGTTTCCACGCCGGGCTGACCTTGCTCAGATAATCGCTGAAATTGTAGGTGGTGCCCGAGCCGTCCTGGCGCGCGATCACGGCAATGGCCAGGTCAGGCAGCGCCACGCCTGGGTTGATGGCGGCCAGCTTGGCATCGTTCCATTTGGTGATCTTGCGCGAGAAGATGTCGGCCAGCAGTTCGCCGGTCAGCTGGACTTCGCCGCGCTTGAGGCCCGGCAGATTCACGACAGGCACCACGCCCGAGACCGCGCTCGGGAAGCAGATCAGCTTGCCGGCCTTGAGGTCCGCCTGGGACGGGGCAATGTCGGTCGCGCCGAATTCGACCGTTTTGGCCTTGGCTTGCTTGACGCCTTCGCTGGATCCGCTCGGCTGGTAAGTGAGCTTGACGTTTTGCGACTTGCCATACACGTCGGCAAGTTTGACGTACAGCGGCTGCGCAGCGGACGAGCCGGCACCGCTGATATCGATCGCATGGGCCGCAAATGCGGAGAGAAGAAGTGTCAAAGTGACAGTGGTTTTTACAGCAGAGAACATAAATCCCCGGGATCTAGAGAAAATCGGAACCGCGCCGGCCGCCAGGCAGCCAGGAAACGAACAACCGACGATAATAGCAGAGCTACAACATTGCAGCAATGCGTGTAAATACGTAGTCAGTCGATAAAATCGGTTAATTTCCGCTATTTGCAGCGATCTTATCGGCGTTGCATAAACTTCATTCTGTATGCATGCATATCTATCTCGACACCTGCGCATTTGCGCATCTGCTGTTACAATCCGGCCATGCGACGCCTGCTGATTATTTTTTTGCTGATGGTTTTCCCGCTCCAGGTGAGCTGGGCGGCGGCGAGCGCCTATTGCGGGCATGAACCCGCCGCCTCCGTCGCGCATCCCGGCCACCATCAGCATGCCGATGACCACCAGGCCGACCCGGACGATTCTCCCTTCGGTTTCGACACAGACTGCGGCGACTGCCATTTCACCAGTGTCGGCATCACCGCCACGCCAAGCGGCGACAATGCGCCGCCACCCACATCGTATGCCGATGCCGCCGACGCGGCATGCCTGGCGACCCTGCGGCCCGCCCGCCCGGAACGGCCCAAATGGCAACGCGCCGCCTGATCCGGCTGCCGCTGTCGCTTTCCTGATATCCGCTTAGCGCGGTTCATCATCGCCGTCAACAATACGCACACCGCTAGCGCGCCTGGCCGGATTCCCTTGTCTATTTAACCAGGAGAATTCGATGTACAAACTCGTCTTGCCGTTGGCAATTGCCGCGGCGTGGCCCTGCCATGCGCAGGCCCGGAACCTGCCAGCGCCTGCATTCACAGTGGCGTCAACGGTGACGCCAAAAACCCAAGCTGTTGCCACGCCGCCCGTGGCCACGCTATTGGCGCCTTCCGGCGCGCCGTCCGTCGCACCTCATCAAGGTGCGCTTACCGACGCGCCGTCCGCAGCAACTCCCCATGGCGCGCTTGCCGACGCACCGTCCGTCGCACCTCATCAGGGCGCGCATGCCGATGCGCCGTATGTCGCAACTCATCGGGATGCGCATGCCGATGCGCCGTCTGTCGCACCTCATCGGGGCGCGCCTGCCAATGCACCGCCCGTCGCAACTCGTCGGGATGCGTATGCCTATGCGCCGTCAGTCGCAACTCATCGGGATGCGCATCCCGATGCACTGTCGCTCGCGACCCATCAGGGCACGCATGCCGGCGCACCGTCCGTCGCAACCCATCAGGGCGCGCTTGCCGACGCGCCCCCCGTTGGCGCTCCGATATCGGCCGCCGCGCCATTGTCCCTGGCTAGCGCGCTGTCCCGCGTCCTGCAAGCGAACACCGACCTGCGCGCAGGTGCCCTCGAAATCGACGCCCAGTCGGGCGCCGTCTTGCAGGCCGGGGTCGCCCCCAACCCGGAACTGGCCACCCTGGTCGAAGATGCACGCGAACCGACCAGAACCACAACGGTGCAACTTAACGTGCCGATCGAACTGGGCGGCAAGCGTGCGGCGCGCGTCAACGCCGCCCAGCTCGGGCACGACGCCGCCGGCGCCGAACTGGCCGTCAAGCGCAATGCCGTGCTCGCCTCGGCACGCGCTGCCTTCCACGACCTGCTCGCCGCCCAGCAACGCCAGCAGATCGCCGCCGAATCGCTCACCCTTGCCAATGGTGCGCTCGCTGCCGCGACCAAGCGCGTCCTGGCTGGCAAGAACTCGCCGGTCGATGAAACGCGTGCCCGCATCGCCGCGTCCAGCGTCAAAGTCGACCTGGCCCAGGCAGCCGGCGAACTGGCCGGCGCAAAAAAACGCCTCGCCGCGCTTTGGGGCGGGACCGGGCGCGATATCGGCCGCGCCGAGGGCTACCTCGACCGTCTGCCCGCGCGCGCTTCCCTGCCCCATCTCATGGAACAACTCAAGGCCGCGCCCGCGTTACGGCTTGCGCACATCGAACTGGCGCGCCGTCAAGCCTTGTCGCAGGTCGAACGGACCGGCCGCGTGCCCGACCTGACCGTCAGCATCGGCGCCAAACGCGACCAGCAAGCGGGCCGCAACCAGGCTGTGTTCGGCCTGGCCATTCCCCTGCCCCTGTTCGACCGCAACCAGGGCAAGCTGCACGAAGCGCTGCAACGCAGCGAAAAAGCCCGCGCCGAACTCGATGGTGCCCGAGCGCGGCTAAGCAACGAGCTGGCGCAGGCGCACGAAGCGCTGAGCGTCGCCCGTGAACAGGCCCAACTGCTGAACGACGACGTCCTGCCCGGTGCGCAAAGCGCCTACGAGGCGGCCCGCACCGGTTTCGAGTACGGAAAGTTCAACCTCATCGATGTGATCGACGCCCAGCGCACCTTGCTGCAAGCCCGCACCCAGCACCTGCGCGCCCTGGCGGACGCCCATCGCGCCGCCGCCGATATCGACAGCATCCTCGGCGCCCCCGGCGCCGCCCAGACAGTGGAGTAATGCATGAAATACCCTTTCGATAAAAAACAAACCATCGTGATGATCGTCGTCCTGCTCATTGGCGCCGTGCTGGCAATGCTGATCGTTGCGCGCAAACCCGCCCAGCCGCAGCACGACGAGCACGAGGAACACGGCGGGCAAGCGGACGCCGCCCAAGTGGACCACGGCGGCAAGCCGCACCAGGAAGACGCCGTGCCCGCACGCGGCCCCCATGGCGGCAAGCTGTTCGTCAGCCAGGGCTACGGCCTGGAGGTCACTATCTTGGACCACAGCGCCGGCCCGCAGTTCCGCCTTTTTACCTACCAGGATGGCAAACCGCTCGATCCCGCGGCCACCAAGGCCACGTTGACCCTGGAGCGCCTGGGACGGACGCCGCAAACCATCCGCTTCGCGCGCGAAGACGACTATCTGCGCGGCGACGCCATCGTCGGCGAGCCGCATTCCTTCAAAGTGGCCGTTGCGGCCCAGTCCGGCGGCAAGACTTACCGCTTCGCCTACGAGCAGGTCGAGGCGCGGGTGACGATGTCGGAAACACAAACGGCGCAGAACGGGATCGATGTCCACACCGCCGGCCCGGCGCGCATCAAGAGCGTGCTCAAACTCAATGGCGAGATCCAGCTGAACGCCGACCGCACGGTGCACGTCGCCCCGCGCCTGGCTGGGATGGTCGAATCGGTCAGCGCAAACGCGGGCCAAACGGTGCGCAAGGGCCAGGTGCTGGCGGTGCTGTCTAGCCAGGCACTGGCGGGCGAACGCAGCGCCTTGCTGGGGGCGCAGCAGCGTTTGGTGCTGGCGCGTAGCGTATTCGAGCGCGAGCGCACGCTGTGGCAACAGAAAATCACGGCGGAACAGGATTACCAGCAAGCCCGCGCCGCCCTGCAGGAAGCCGAGATCGCCACGCAAAGCGCGCGCCAGAAGCTCGACGCGCTCGGGGTCGGCGCCGGCAGCCTGACACAGTTGGCGCGTTATGAAGTACGCGCGCCGATCGATGGCGTAATCACCCAGAAAACCGTGGCCGCCGGCGAATCGGTGAAGGAAGAAGCCAGCCTGTTCGTGGTGGCCGACATGTCGACCGTCTGGGCCGAGCTTTCCGTGAGCGCACGCGACCTTGAAACCATCCGCCAGGGCCAGAACGCGACCGTGCGCGCGGGCGCGGCCGATACGGTGGCTAGCGGCACCATTTCCTACGTCAGCGCCCTGGTCGGCGAGCAGACGCGGGCCGCCAAGGCGCGCGTGGTCTTGCCCAATCCGAAGGGCGTGTGGCGGCCAGGCCTGCCGGTCACGGTGGATGTGGTCGCCGCCGAACTCACCGTGCCGGTCGCGGTGCTGGTCGAAGCGATCCAGACCGTGAACGAGCTGCCCGCCGTGTTCGGCCGCTATGGCGACCATTTCGAAGCACGCCCGCTGGTGCTCGGACGCAGCGATGGCGAGTCGGTCGAGGTCGTCAGCGGCCTGCTGCCCGGTGAAAAATATGCGGCAAAGAACAGCTTCCTGATCAAGGCCGACCTCGGCAAAGCCGGCGCCAGCCACGACCATTAAGGAGCCGCCATGTTCGATACCCTCATTCGTTTCTCGATAGAACGGCGCTGGCTGGTACTGATGCTGGCCGCTTTCGTGGCGGCGCTCGGCATCTACAGTTACCGCCAGTTGCCGATCGACGCCGTACCCGACATCACCAACGTCCAGGTCCAGGTCAATACCGCCCTGCCCGGCTATTCGCCGCTGGAAGCCGAGCAGCGCATCACGTTTCCGATCGAAACGGCGATGGCCGGTTTGCCCCATCTGGAACAGACCCGTTCGCTCTCGCGCTACGGCCTGTCGCAGGTGACCGTGATTTTCAAGGATGGCACCGACATCTATTTTGCGCGCCAGCTGGTCAACGAGCGCTTGCAGCAAGTGCGCGCCAGCCTGCCCGCTGGGGCTTCGCCCGCCATGGGGCCGATGTCGACCGGCCTGGGCGAGATCTATATGTGGACCGTGGAAGCCAAGCCCGGCGCCCTGAAAACCGACGGCACGCCCTACGATTCCACCGACCTGCGCCAGATCCAGGACTGGATCGTCAAGCCGCAATTGCGCAACGTGCCCGGCGTGACTGAAATCAATACCATCGGCGGTTATGCCAGGGAACTGCACATCGCACCGAATCCGGGCCAGATGGTGGCGCACGGGCTGTCGCTGGCCGACATCGTCGAAGCGCTCGAGCGCAACAACAGCAACGTCGGCGCCGGCTACATCGAGCGCGGCGGCGAGCAATACCTGGTGCGCGTGCCGGGCCAGGTTGGCTCGGCCGAGGAGATCGGCGGCATCATCCTGCGCTCCAGCCAGGGCGTGCCGCTGCACATCCGCGATGTGGCCGAGGTGGGCGTAGGCAAGGAGTTGCGCACCGGCGCCGCCTCCGAAAATGGCCAGGAAGTCGTGCTCGGCACCGTGTTCATGCTGATCGGCGAGAACAGCCGGGCGGTGTCGGCCGCGGTCGACAAGAAGCTGGGCGAGATCAACCGTACCCTGCCGGCCGGCGTGCTGGCCCGCACCGTCTACGACCGCACCGACCTGGTCGACAAGGCGATTGCCACCGTGCGCCAGAACTTGCTGGAGGGCGCGGCGCTGGTGATCATCGTGCTGTTCGTCTTCCTCGGCAATATCCGCGCGGCCCTGATCACGGCGCTGGTGATTCCCCTGGCCATGCTGGCCACCTTCAGCGGCATGGTCGCCAACGGCGTCAGCGCCAACCTGATGAGCCTGGGAGCGCTCGACTTCGGCATCATCATCGACGGTGCCGTGGTCATCGTGGAAAACTGCGTGCGGCGCCTGGCCCATGCCCAGGCCGCCGCCGGACGCCCGCTCACGCGCGAGGAACGCTTGCGCGAAGTCTTCGCCGCCGCCGGCGAGGCGCGCCGTCCGCTGCTGTTCGGCCAGCTCATCATCATGGTGGTGTACCTGCCGATCTTCGCCCTCACCGGGGTCGAGGGCAAGATGTTCCATCCGATGGCATTCACGGTCGTGGCCGCGCTGGTGGCGGCGATGGTGCTGTCGGTGACCTTTATTCCGGCCGCCGTGGCGCTGATGATCGGCAACAAGGTCAGCGAGCACGACAGCCGGATCATGGGCTGGGCCAGGCGTGCCTATCTGCCGCTGCTGCGCTTGTCCAGTGCCAACAAGGGGCCGGTGATAGTCATTGCCGGCGTGGCGATCGGCCTGTCCGCGCTGCTGGCCACGCGTCTGGGCAGCGAATTCGTGCCCAGCCTCAATGAAGGCGACATCACCATGCACGCGCTGCGCATTCCGGGCACGAGTTTGTCGCAGGCGGTCCAGATGCAGCTTGCGCTGGAACGCACCATCAAGCAGTTTCCCGAGGTCGATACGGTGTTTTCCAAGATGGGCACGGCGGAAATCGCCAGCGACCCGATGCCGCCGAGCGTGGCCGATACCTTCATCATGCTCAAGCCGCGCTCCGAATGGCCCAAGCCGGCGCGCAGCAAGGAACAGTTGCTCGCCGCGCTGGAACAGGCGGTCGGCAAGGTGCCGGGCAATAACTACGAGTTCACCCAGCCGATCCAGATGCGCTTTAACGAGTTGCTGTCGGGCGTGCGCAGCGACGTGGCGATCAAGGTATTCGGGGACGACACGGAGGTCATGGGCCGCAGCGCCGCCCAGATCGCCGCCGTGCTGGAAACCATCCCCGGTGCGGCCGACGTCAAGGTCGAGCAGACCACAGGCTTGCCGATGCTCACCATTCGCATCGACCGGGCCCGCACCGCGCGCGTTGGCGTCAACGTTGGCGACGTGCAGCAGACCATTGCCACGGCCATAGGCGGGGCCAACGCCGGTTCGCTGTTCGAGGGCGACCGCCGGGTCGACATCGTGGTGCGCCTGCCGGAAGCCTTGCACGCCGACCTGGACGCCATCCGGCGCCTGCCGATCCGGGTGGCTGTGCGTGAAGGCAATCAGCCAGCCGCGTACGTGCCGCTGGGCGACGTGGCGCAGCTGGACATGAGCCCCGGCCCGAACCAGGTCAGCCGAGAAAACGGCAAGCGGCTGGTGGTGGTCACGGCCAATGTGCGCGGGCGCGATATCGGCTCGTTCGTGGCCGATGCCGGGGCGGCGATTGGCCAGCAGGTCAAGATTCCACCCGGGTACTGGATCACCTGGGGCGGGACGTTTGAGCAGTTGCAATCGGCCACCAGCCGGCTGCAACTGGTGGTGCCGGCCACGCTGGCACTGGTGTTCATGCTGCTGTTCGTCATGTTCGGCAATGTGCGCGACGGCTTGCTGGTGTTTACCGGCGTGCCGTTCGCACTGACCGGTGGCATCGTGGCGCTGTGGATGCGCGGCATTCCACTGTCGATTTCGGCGG
Organism: Massilia sp. DJPM01; assembly: GCF_030348125.1. Taxonomy (NCBI): domain Bacteria; kingdom Pseudomonadati; phylum Pseudomonadota; class Betaproteobacteria; order Burkholderiales; family Oxalobacteraceae; genus Massilia; species Massilia sp. DJPM01. The sequence continues at coordinate 37,602 of NZ_JAQOZV010000038.1, read as the reverse complement.
CGGTCGGCTTCATTGCCTTGTCCGGCGTCGCGGTGCTCAACGGGCTGGTGATGATTTCCTTCATTCGCGGCTTGCGTGCGGAAGGCATGCCGCTGGCGCAAGCGGTGGAAAGCGGCGCCATGACGCGCTTGCGGCCGGTGCTGATGACGGCGCTGGTGGCCTCGCTCGGCTTCGTGCCGATGGCACTGGCGACCGGTACGGGGGCGGAAGTGCAGCGTCCGCTGGCGACCGTGGTCATTGGCGGGGTGTTGTCGTCGACCTTGCTGACCTTGCTGGTGCTGCCGCTGCTGTATCAGTGGGCGCACCGGCGCGACGCGTGATGACTTGAGCAGGCGCTTGCGCGCATCGGGGCTACACCGCCAAGGCGCGGAACGCGAAGATGGTGGAGGACGGCTCCTGCCGCGCCTCTACCGCTGGCGCCATTCTGCCGAGAAGCCGCAGACGGGTATTTCTTACGTTTCATCCACGCCCAGGCCACCAGTTACTGGAGCGCCGACCGCGACTACCAACGTGACAACCAGATGGGCGCGAACGCGATCTAGCTTGCCGATCATCTTTTCGCCGGCAAAAAAGTGGCGATTTGGGCGCATGCCGTGCACCTGGCGCGGGGGGGCAGCGCTCGCCAACGAACCTGCAGGCCGGCGATGTAATGCACCGGCACTGGGGACGCGACTACAAGGTGGCGCAGTTCGCTGGCGGGACGATTTTCGAGTATGTCTCCGGAAAACCGGCGGCGGTGCCGATGCTTGCCGCCGGGAGCCTGGAGCAACGCCTTGTGGAGCAGGCCAAATCGGTCGTCGGTTTAACGCCGCTCGCGCCGGTCGAACTGCCCCAGTTCAGCTACGAATATCTCACCAGCGGTTCGGCATCGTCGGTATCCCGATCGTGCACGAACAGCACGACCCCGTGCATCCTGGCCAAGTGCTCCCGTACAGCGCGGCCTGGGCCGACGCAGGCCAACTGATGCATACCTGGCTTGCCTACTTTCTCATCGCAGTCATCATGCTGCACATCGTCGGGGCGCTGAAGCACGATATCGTCGCCCGCGACGGCACCTTACGCCGCATGCTCGGTGCCCGTATTCCATCGCGATGTCGAAGCCGTTGTCGTCAGTGTCGCTGCCTGACCGTTCTCGGTCGAAACCGAGCGTGTTTGAAGATCGCCAACAATGTCCGACATGCGCCTGCTCGCCCAAGATCTATTGCCGGGTATTCTGGAAGGTCCTCATCCCTCAAGGTGTTGCACTACCAAATGAGATTGCACGATGCCAAATTAGCACAGCGTCGATATTTCTTTATCGGCGCTTTGTAGTGCGGAATTTATCTAGTTGATTGGCAATAACATTTATTGCTATCAACCAGACCCTCAGGGGAAAATGAAACAAAACGCAGCGTAACAGGCAATAGATCATTGAATATTCACAATGAAATGCGCTCACAGGCAAAATTCCTATCCTATAGCAATGGTTTGAATCGCGGCTGTATTGACAAATAGGATTCGATTAGGTTTACCAATTTATTAATTGATTCATTCGTCTTCATACTTGTATCGCCATTTGGCGCCACGTCAGTTCGATGCCATTCATCCTTTCTGTATTTCCCGTTCCCTGTCATGCGTATCGGTCGCGCTGCGTCAGCGACGCAGTTCTGCCACGGGGCATTAGTCCTGCGTTAAAATGGCCGCCTTTTGCGGCAAGCGGCACGATTTGAATGTCCCTGCAGGGCAGCATCGTCGGGCGGGGTTGGGAGGACTGAAAGACATATGGAATGCCGGATGCGTAGCGAAAAATTATGGATAGACCTGACCTATGCACGGTCGCCATTGTTCGTGCGACAGACTGTGGCGCATGCTTTTGGAATTCCTGTTAACCAGGAATTCACTTGGGAACTGCTGCGGGACCTCATTTGCAACCTCGATGCGTCCGTGTTGCCGAAGGAAGTGATATTCGAGGGATGGCCAAGGATGAGTATGACCATCCCCGACGAAGCGGAGCGGCTCAGCGGCTTCCTGCGCGCCCTTCAACTGCGCCATCCCGATATCAACGTGTCGATCGTTATTCTTTAGCGACACCGCTCGCTGTCTCGAAGTTATTATCTTCACTCACCAGTCGTGGAAGAACCCGCATGGATAGTAGAACTACCGAAGCCAACTGTGTGAATATCGAGGGCAGTTGTCGTTCAGCCGATCTGCGTCGTTTTGCAGCCAGCGGTCCTGTCGGGAAACTTTCCCTGACAAAGATGCCCTTGCTGACGGAGCGGATCGCACGCGGATTTCGCTCGTTCCAATCGGTGGACCAATTATGGTTATGGTGCGACATCACGCGCACGGCGATGCGCCATGTGGTGTCGATTCCCGGATTACGGGTCCTCGACGTGCTTCGCATGGTAAAACCCGGCCGCCTGGAAGGATTTTCGGCAGCATCCGCGCTGGAAGAGTTCAGAGCGAACCACTCCCTCTCGGCAGACGACATCATGGAAGTTTGCAGGTGCCCGTCGTTGCGCGAACTCGGTGCCCAGGGAGCTGAACTATCGGCCCAGGCAATCAGCGCGCTTCTGCAACTGCCCAAGCTGGCGTCGCTTGACCTGGAGGGTTCCCGCTTTGACGATGCCATGGCCGCGCAGCTCAGCGCGTCCACGTCGATTACCAGCTTGAGCATCGCCGCAACCGATATCTCGAGCGTCGGCCTCGCGCACCTCTGCAGGATGAAGCAGCTTCGCCAGCTTGATTTGTGGGCAACGTCCATCCCGGAATCCGATCTCGTTCTGCTGGCCGGACTGCCCGAGCTCGAATATGTGTCTGTCGGCGGGTACGATCATCTGCCTTCCATGCAGGCCGCAAGCTTGTTGCCGCTCCTGTCCGCAATCCCGTCGCTGAAACAGCTGTGGCTTGATGGCGTGGATCTGACGCCCTCACAACGGGACCAACTGGCTGCCCGCTACGAGTACCTTCGCATCACCTGAAACGGCACCGGCCACACCAGGGCGCCTGCCGGCCATCGCAACACCGCAAAGGCAATTCCTGCCGCGCTTGCCGGAACCCGCCGGCCGGGAACGCGTCCGCCCCTGGAAGTGTTGCGCCGCAAGATGAATTTGAGCATGATCGATTGCTCAAATGCCAACGATCCATCGCTTTTCGGTTATCATTGCTGTACTGAAAGGTTAAGCCGCATGGCGACGCCTCACCGTCACTCAATGGGATTTAGCATGATCGTAGGAATCGACCTCGGCACCACCAACAGCCTGATCTCCGTCTGGGAGAACGGCGCCGCCCGCCTCATCCCCAACCAGCTGGGCGATGTCCTGACCCCGTCCTGCGTCAGCGTCGACGAAGACGGCACGATCCTGGTTGGACGTGCCGCGCGCGAGCGCCTGCAAACCCATCCGGCCCAAAGCGCCGCCGCCTTCAAGCGTCACATGGGCAGCGACAAGAAAATCACCCTTGGCAAGCGCGCTTTCCGCGCCGAAGAACTGTCGGCCCTGATCCTGCGCGCGCTCAAGGAAGACGCCGAGGCCGCCCTCGGCCAGCCCGTCACCGAAGCCATCATCACCGTCCCGGCCTATTTTTCCGACGCCCAGCGCAAGGCTACCCGCGCCGCCGGCCAGCTCGCCGGGCTCAAGGTCGACCGCCTGCTCAACGAGCCGACCGCAGCCGCCCTCGCCTACGGCATCCACCTGCGCGACAGCGAAAGCAAGTTCCTCGTGTTCGACCTCGGCGGCGGCACCTTCGACGTCTCGGTGCTCGACCTGTTCGAGAACGTGATGGAAGTGCGCGCCTCGGCGGGCGATAACTTCCTCGGCGGCGAGGATTTCGTGAGCGCCCTGGTCGAGCGTTTCTTCGAGCACAATAAACTCAACGAGACCTACCGCGACAACGCCCACTTCATGCAGCGCCTGAGCGCCCAGGTCGAACTGGCCAAGCGCGAGCTGAGCACATCCGCGCGCGCACTGATCCGCGTCACCGAAGGCAGCGAGAATTTTTCGATGGAACTCGACGAGCCCACCTTCGAGACCCTGTGCGCCCCCTTGCTGGCGCGCCTGCGCCACCCGGTCGAACGCGCCCTGCGCGACGCCAACCTGGTCGGCGCCGAGCTCGACAATATCGTGCTGGCCGGCGGCGCCACCCGCATGCCGGTCGTGCGCCGCATGGTGGCGCGCATGTTCGGCCGCTTCCCGGCCTGCGACATCAATCCGGACGAAGTCGTCGCGCTCGGCGCGGCAGTCCAGGCCGGCCTGAAGAGCAAGGATGCCGCCCTCGACGAAGTCGTCATGACCGATGTCTCGCCCTATTCCCTGGGCGTCGAAATCGCGATGCAGTACGATTCGGGCGGCCACTCGCGCGGCCACTTCGACCCGGTGATCGAACGCAACACCGTGGTGCCGGTCAGCCGCGTCAAGACGTATTCGCCGATCCACGAGCAGCAAAGCGCTATCGAAATCAATGTCTACCAGGGCGAAGCGCGCATGGTGGCCGACAACATCAAGCTGGGCACCCTGAGCGTTCCGGTTCTGCCCGGCACGCGCGAGGACAAGTCGGTCGAGGTGCGCTTCACCTACGACGTCAATGGCCTGCTGCAGGTCGAAGCGAGCGCGCGCAAGGGAGCCGAAAGCGCCGTCCTGATTATCGAAGGCAATCCGGGCTTGCTGTCGCCGCAGGAAATCAAGGACCGCCTGGCGTCGCTGTCGCAGCTTAAAATCCACCCGCGCGACCGCATCGAAATGCGCACCCTGCTGGCTCGCGGCGAGCGCCTTTACCAGCAACTGCGCGGCAGCGTACGCGATCAACTGTCGGTCGAGATGACGCGCTTCGAGGGCAATCTGGAAAGCCAGGACAAGCGCCTCATCGACGCTGCGGCCAAGCGCTTCGTGGAGGTCCTCGATTACGTCGAGCACCGGCACGCCGGCAACCCTTTCGGCGACGCCGACCTGTGACGCCCACGGCGCCGCTTCCGGGCGGCGCCCCGGTTTCACCCTTTGCCTGTTTCGGCGCACCCTCCTTTCTTCATCATGCCCCACATACCGCCATTTCTCGCCCGCCTGGGCCTTGACCGGAGCGCCGACGAACGCGCCATCCGGCGCGCCTACGCCCGCCAGCTCAAACAAATCGACCAGGAAACTGAGTCTGACCGCTTCCAGATCCTGCGTTCGGATTACGAATCGGCCCTGGCATGGCTGGCCTGGGGCGGCCATGATGATGATGATGATGATGACGGGAGCGGCATGGACGACGCCCTCGTTCACACCAGAGCCAGCGCCGACGTCATGCACGCCGATGGCGGCGGCCACCCGGCGCCGCAGCCATCGTACGCCCCATCCCAAGCCCCGGTATCGGTCAACATAGCTACCCAGCGGGACGACGCGGGCGTAGCGCCGCCCGCCCGCAATGCAGGCATGGAAACCGATCCCGGGCAGTTGGCCGACGATGTCTTCCAACAATTCCTGGGCGCGCTAACCAGCCTGCGCTCGGGCCGCATGCTGTACGACGACACCCTCTGGGCCGACGAGCTGCAACGCTGCCTGAACGATGACCGCCTGCTCAACATTGCCGCCCGCATGGGATTCGAAGCGCGCGTCGCCTATTTCCTGGCCGGTGCGCGCCAGCTCGGTCATGAAACCCTGTTCTTCGCCGCCATCAGCGTGTTCGGATGGATGTCAGACCGCCATCGCCTCGAAAAGTTCGGTCATCCGGGCGCCATGGTCAACCGCGCCATCGACGAGCGCAATATGTTCCACGCTCAGGAAGAAATCGACCGTACCGGGCAGCAAGAAGCGCTGGCAGGCTTGCGCAAGCCTGCCCTGCCCCGGCTTGGCGAACTGCGGCGCCTGATGCCGCATTTGCAGACAATGCTGGCGCGTTTCCCTGGGTTGATGAGGCTGATCGCCGACGAGGAGGCAATCGGCCGCTGGCACGAAGCGTATGCCGCTTTGACTGCCGAGCGCGGCGCTCCATTAATCGTCAGGGAGAGCGAATCGGCAGTCGCAGGCGAGCCGGAAAAGTCGAGCTCGGGTTTCGGCTGGATCGCGGGCGTGATCATACTGATCTCCGTCGTGTTCAACTCGATGAAGTCGATTCCCCCAGCGCTTCCCCTGGCGACGCCACCCACGCTGGAATCGGTCAATCAGGCGCCCTGGAAGCCGGCCGCTCTGACACCCGGCCAGGAACCGGATTACGCCCCCCTGCTCACGGAGATGAACAAGAACACCAGAAGCGCGCTCCCGCCAGCGCCCCCCCAGGGCGAACGGCTGACGCCCGCCCAGCTCGATGAAATCGGCTCGCGCATCGACTACAAGGTCGACAATGATGCCGCGCCCGGCCTTCGATCGGCCGACTTTGACGTCGTTCTCGATGCCGCCGGCAAGGTCAAGTCGTTGAAACAATTGGACGGATCGGGTGATAAACGCTACGCCCACGCCGTCGGCAAGGCGATCAGGGAATCCAAGCCGTTTCCGGCCACGGTCGAGCGCCACTTCGCGGTGACATACTCGGTCCGCATAACGCGCGTGCTTCGCCCGCCCGAGTTTGTTTCCCCGCCGCCGCCGGTGTTTCCATCAGCCACAGGAGCGTCCGAGAAGACGGACACCAAGCCGCGCCCCGCGCCGCCTGCGCCGCCTGAGGCGCTTGAAGACCCGCCGGGCACGCGGTAAGCAGGCTCGCACACGAAGGGAATGAGCATGCACGCAGTACGAATTGACATGCGCTTCACGGGGCCGCCGCCCGGCGACGTGCCGGCTGCGCACTTGAATCTGTTTCTGGGCGCGCTGAGAAAAAACGGCCAGGTCTGCGGCAGGGAATGGCCGATTGTCATGGATAGCGGCGCTTGCGTCACGACCGTATTGACGCCCGCCGCGGATGCGCTCGACGCGCGCTATCACGGCACCTATGTCAGGCGCTGTATCGCCGACGCGCAGCAGGCAGGCATCACCTTTGGCTGGTCGCTTATCGGGGAAGAATGCGACTCGGCCGAGGCATGCGGCTGCGCAAACCCGGGCGCTTACGTGTTATTTACCACCTGCCTGACACTGGAGTCGCCCGTGCGGTGCATGGACTGCTTCGGGCCGGTGCCGCTGTACCGGTTCACGGCGCCGCCCGATACCGAGTTTCATGACGTGATATCGTGGCAGTCCGATTATCAGTCATGCGACCATCTGCAAATGAATTGCACGGTGCTGGAAAAAGCCGCTACGCGCCAGATGTCGGTGATCGACAGCGCATTGTCGGCAGCCGGCCGCGCATGCTGCGCCGTCTTGTCGGAACGGGCCGGAAAGCCGTTTTATTACTACCTGTACCGCGATAAAGGCCGCGGCGCCGCCCTGGAAGCGCAACGGCGTTGTCCGGCCTGCGATGGCCCCTGGCAATTGCCGGCGAGGCTGCACGGATGCTTTGATTTTCGGTGCGACAACTGCCGGCTGTTGTCGAATGTTGCCTTTAACCTGAGTGCCAGCTATATGATGACAGCCCCGGATCAACTTCGCGCCCCGATTGCCCCATGCCCACCCTGATTCTCACACCGCGCCATACCGACGATTCGCACGTGCTGTGGAAGGCGGCGGCGCGTCTTGGCTGGCAAGTGGAGCGGCTGGCCGCCTGGCGCGTGCCGCCGGCGCTGCAATCGCTGGCCGATCCGGTGCTGTACGCCGAGGCGCTGTTCGGCCCGACCCTCGCCGAGCAGCTCGGCCTGGCCTTGCTCAATCCGGCGCAAGACTGGCTGGTGCGGCTTCCGTTCGACTACCGCAAGCGCGCCATTACCCTTGCCACGCTCGGCGCCGCGCGCCAGCTCACGGAGCCGGCATTCATCAAGCCGCCGAATGACAAGAGTTTTCCGGCGGCCGTCTATCGCGGACCGGAATTGCCGGCCGAATACGACGACGCCATGCCGGTCCTCGTTTCCGGCGTGGTGACCTGGGAATTGGAATTTCGCTGCTTTATCCTGGACCGGACGCTAGCCACCTATTCGATCTATTCGCGCCGGGGCGAATTGCAGCGCGACGCTGATTTTCACAGCACCCCTGAAGAAGATGCGCAACTGGAGGCATTCATGGCCCGCCTGCTGGCCGACCCGGCCGTCGATCTGCCGGCCGCCACCGTGGTCGATGCGGGCATCATCGAGGGCCTCGGCTGGGCCTGCGTGGAGCAGAACGCGGCCTGGGGTGCGGGCATCTACGGCTGCGACGCCGAGCGCGTCCTGACGGTGCTGGAACGGGCCTCGGTCAAGCGTTGACAAGGGTTACGCCAAAAATCAGGTGCACGAAGTGTCGCAACTCAAGGGCGCTCCACGTCCACCTTTGATGCTGCGCAAAGTCGGTGCACTTGGTGGCAAATGCAGGATGGGTGATGCCTATACTTTACTCCGCAGCCAGCCTCATCACTAATGGTGGCGGCGGTGCTGCCGGGACATGCGCCGCATCTCCCGCGAGGACACGTTACCGCCGACATCACAAGAAGCGCCACGCTATGGATACCACTACCGCCGATCTGCGATCCACCCTGGCCGCACGCGCCGTCACGCGCACCGTCAACGTTCCCATGCCGACCCAGGTGTATTTTTGCCCGAACCAGTTCCAGCGCGTCCGGAAAGAGACGGTGGGGCAACCCGGCTGCCGGGCCTGGACCTCCGGATGCGGTCTTCGTGACGACGTCCAGCGCCGATTGATCGTCAACGCCACTCTGGCGGTACAGGCGATCGGGCAGCCGCAAGACCAGCCGAGTCCCTGATATGCGCGATTTACCGGAATCAGGCGTCGGCATGATCTGCCTTCCCGGCCTCGAAGCGTTTATCGAGGCCAATAAGGACCTGATCGACGTCATCGAAATCGAGCCCCAGCCGCTGTGGTTCAAATCGGCGGCGGCCGCTGTGCCGTATGCCATCAATACCGACGTATTGGCGCAATTGCGCGCCGATCCCCATCCCAAGCTGGTGCATGGCCTCGGTTTTCCGATTGGCGGCAGCGTGCCGCCAGAACCCGGGCAGGTAACGCTGTTCGCCGATGTCGTGAAAGCGCTCGACGCATCGTGGGCCAGCGAGCACCTGAGTTTTTCGCGCGCCAGCGGAGCGGATGGCGTATTCAGTACGGGCTTTTTGCTGCCACCGCTGCAAAGCGCGCAAACCGTGGCGCTGGCCGCTGCCAATATCCGGACGCTGAGCGCCAGCTTACCGGTGCCGTTTGCGTTCGAGACCGGTGTCAATTACCTGCAGCCGGTGCCGGGCGAAATGTCCGATGGCGCGTTTTTCGGCGCCATTGCCGAGGAAGCCGACTGCGCGATCCTGCTCGACTTGCATAACCTCTGGTGCAACGAGCGCAATGGCCGCCAGGGCGTGCTGGCGGCGCTCGACGATATGCCGCTCGAACGCGTGTGCGAAGTCCATCTGGCGGGTGGCGATTACCTCGACGGGTATTATCTCGATGCGCATTCGGGGCTGGTGCCGGCGGAGCTGATGCAGCTGGCGCATGCGGTGCTGCCGCGGCTGCCCAATCTCAAGGCGCTGATGTTTGAAATTGTCCCGGCGTACATGCGCGCGATCGCGCATCGCCACCTGACAGCGCAACTGCACGAATTGCACCGGCTGTGGGACGAGCGCAAGACCACGCTGCAAGTGGCATGCGCGACGCCGCGCGGCACGCTCCGCCACGCGGCTGCGGTCGATGACGCCTTGCCGTCACCGCCGCAATGGGAACGCGCGCTGGCCGGTCAAGTGCTGGGAATCGCCACGGACGAGCCTTGCACGGTGCCGCCGGATACCGATGAAGGTATTCGCGTGCTGCGCCAGCTGGTGGCGGCGGTACGCAGCGGCACCATCGTCGATTCGATGGCGCTCAGTTACCGCCTGATATCGCTCACAGTCGGGGAATCGGCGTTTCTCGCGTTATTGCACGCGTTCTGGAAAACCCGGCCGCCGGAACCGTTTGCCACCGAAGAAGCCCTCAATTTCGCCGAGTTCCTGCGCACCCAGGCGCTCCGCATTCCGCATCTGGACGAGGTACTGGCGTTTGAACTGGCCTCGCACCAGGTGCGCATGTACGGACAACCGAAAACCGTGCGCTTTACCTGTTCACCCTTGCCGCTGCTAATGGCATTGCGTAGCGCGCGCATGCCCGATTTTACCGACCGCGGCGAATTTGCATTGACCATCGCCCCGTGACGCTCAGCGCCCCTGGCGCCGCACCAGTTCGATCTCGAACAGCTTGGGCCACAGCTTGCCGGTGACGAACAGGCGCCGCTTCTTGCTGTCGTAAGCGATGCCGTTGAGAACATCGGCCGTGCCGCCAGCCCGGCTTTTCTCGTCCAGCAGCCCGGCCAGGTCGATCCAGCCGACCACCTTGCCGCTGGCCGGGTCGATCCGCGCGATCACGTCGGAACCCCACACGTTGGCGTACAGCTCGCCGTCGACCCATTCCATTTCGTTGAGGCGGTCGATCGGCTTGCCCTCGGCCGTGACCTGGATGCGCCGCACTTCCGCCAGTGTTTTCGGATTGAGCACGCGGATGGCGGCCGTGCCGTCGCTCATGAAAATGTCGCTGCCATTGTTCGCCAGCCCCCAGCCTTCGCCGGGATAGGAAAAGGTCTGCTTCATTTTCAGGGTCGCCTTGTCGAACACGAAACCGACGTGCGAGGTCCAGGTCAGGCCCACGATGGTATTGCCGACGTCGGTAATGCCTTCGCCGAAATAATCCGACGCGATGTCGGTTTTCATCAGCACCTTGCCGGTTTTCAGATCGGTTTTACGGACCGACGACTTTCCGTTCAGGCCAGTGCTTTCGTACAAGATGCCATCGGTGTAGAACAAGCCCTGGGTAAAGGCGTCCGGGTCATGCGGATACGTATTCTTCACCACGAAGCCGTACACGGGGATGGCAGCCTGCGCCGCGCCGGCACAGGCCAGCAGCAAACTCAGGGCCGCAATGGGAAATCTCTTCAAGTAACACCTCAGGTCGAATCGCTGAAACGGAAGGCATATCCTTCCTCATGGCATGAATACTAATACAATTGTAGCGGGACGGCACCGCCAGCGCGGGCGCCGCCATAAAAATGATCAACCAGCAAGGGAGTCCGTATTGAACATCCGTGATGCCGGCGCCGCCGATGCCGCCGCAATCGTCGCCATTTATAACCACTATATTTTGACTACCTGCGTGTCGTTCGAGGAACAGAGCGTCAGCGAGGAGGCAATGGCCGCCCGCATCACCGATCTGCAGCAAGCCGGCCTGCCCTTCCTCGCCATGACCGAGGGCGGCACCGTGATCGGCTATGCCTACGCCAGCAAGTGGCGGGTGCGCCATGCCTACCGCTTCGCGCTCGAATCTTCGATCTACCTGGTGCCGGGACTGGGCGGCAAGGGCCGTGGCAGCGCCCTGTACAAGGCGCTGCTGGCACGCGTGGCGCGCGATGGCTTCCACATGGTCATTGGCGGCGTGGCGCTGCCAAACGAGGCCAGCGTGGCACTGCACGAAAAACTCGGATTCAAGAAAGTCGCGCATTTCAGCGAAGTCGGCTTCAAGTTCGGGAACTGGATCGATGTCGCGTACTGGGAACTGAAACTGTCGGGCGCAGAATAAGCAACTAACAATTTTACAGTAGTCATTTCCCCTTGGAATGCTAACATGCAAAATTGCCTAGTTTGCAACCCAAGGAAAATTGATGGACGTAATTCTGTTTTTGCTACCGTTCGCCTTCTATTTCCACTTCCTGCGCTTTCGCAAGGCGGCCCGGCAGCGGACCGATGAGCTGGAGAAAACCGTGGCGGCACTGGCCGCCGAGGTGATCGCGCTCAAGGAAGACGTGAAGCGCGCCGCATCTGCCGCGCAGGCTGGCGCGTCGGCTACCGCGTCGGCTGCGCCTCGCCCCGCAGCGCCGCCCATCCCCGCGCGGACCGTTCCCGACGAAGCCAAGCTTGCCTATATGCCGGTGGCGCCGCCGGTCAGCGCGCCCGTGCCGCCACCTGTTCGGACGGTGCCGTACGCGCCTGCCGCTCCCCGGCCCGCGCCGGCCGAGCCCGCGCAAGCGATGCGTCGCCCGGAGCCCGCCGAACTGCCTGCCGCGTCGACCCCTGCCTGGATGCTGGCGGCCAAAAAATGGCTGTTTACCGGCAATCTGGTCGCCAAGCTCGGCCTGCTGATTCTGTTTATCGGCGTCAGTTTCCTGCTCAAATATGCGGCCGAGCGCACCACCGTGCCGATCGAACTGCGCCTGGCCGGCATCGTCATGGCCGATATCGCCCTGCTGGTCTGGGGCTGGCGCATCCGCGACAGCCGGCGCGGCATCAGCCTGCCCGTGCAAGGCGCGGCGCTGGGCATCCTGATGCTGGTCACCTTCGGCGCGTTCCGCATGTACCAGCTGATTCCGTCCGGCCTGGCGTTCGGCCTGCTGTTCGCACTGACCTTCTTCACCTGCCTGCTGGCGGTGCTGCAAAATGCCTTCTGGCTGGCCGTGTTCGGCATTTCCGGCGGCTTCCTGGCGCCGATCATGACGTCCACCGGCCAGGGCAGCCACATCGCGCTGTTTTCGTATTACGCACTGTTAAATGCCGGCATCCTGGGCATCGCGCTCAAGCGCTCGTGGCGCACCCTGAACCTGATCGGCTTCGCGTTTACCTTCGTGATCGGCACGGCCTGGGGCGTGCTGCGCTACGCACCGGAAAACTACCTGTCCACCCAGCTGTTCCTGATCGTCTTCGTGCTGTTCTACGTGGCCATCGCCATCGCCTACGCCGCGCGCCAGGCGCCGGCGCTGAAGAACTATGTCGACGCCACCCTGGTGTTCGGCGTGCCGCTGGTCGCCTTCGGCTTGCAGTACGGATTGGTCAAGGATACGCGTTTCGGCGTGGCATTCTCAGCCCTCGGCCTGGGCTTGTTCTACACCACGGCGGCGCTGGCCATGTGGCGGCGCGCCGCGCAGAACTTCAGGCTGCAGGTGGAATCGTTCCTGGCCCTCGGGCTGGTGTTCGGCACCCTGGCCCTGCCGTTCGCGCTCGATGGCCGCTGGACCTCGGCCGCGTGGGCGCTGGAAGGCGCCGGCGTGGTCTGGGTCGGCCTGCGCCAGCGCCAGGCGCTCACCGTCGCCTTCGGCCTGCTGGTGCAAGCCGGTGCGTGGATCTCGTTTATCGCCGCCATCAGCGGCATCGATGGCCAGGCCGAGGCGGCCAAGGCCAATCTGTGGCTGGGCTTCCTGCTGCTGACTGGCACCGCCTTCCTGATGGCCACCAATTTCCGCTCGCGCAAGGACGACCTGCCATCGCCGCTGCCAGCCGGGCTGGGCGGGGCGTTCCTGACGGTGGCCGCACTGTGGATGGTCGCCGGTGCCTGGACCGAAGTCATGCTGCGCACCAGCGGCGGCACGCAGGCCGCACTCATGGCCGCGAGCGCGCTGGCGGCATCGCTCATCCTGGCGTTCATCGCCACGCGCATGCAATGGGCGCTGGCGCGCACCCTGGCGCTGGGCGTGCAACTGACGAGCGGCGCTGTCTTGCTGCTGCTCACGCTGGCCCTCCTGTTCACCTCGTATTCGCTGGAGGCGCCGCTGTTGCGCACGCCATTCCTGGGCGCGCTGATCGTGTTCGGCGGCGCGCTGTTCAGCAGCTGGGCCATGCAACAGCAGTATCCCAAGCTGTCCAGGGCCATGCTGATGTGGTCGGCTGGCTGGTGGTTCGCTCCCGTGCTGGGGTTTTTCTGCATTTGGTTCAACAGCCATTACCAGCTGTTCGGCGGCGCTCGTTCGGACGGCATGTCGCTGCTGTCGGCGTATGGCATGGCCGTGGCCCTGTCGGCGCTGGCATTTGCCGCCGCCGCGCGCCGGCTGGCGTGGCAGGCGCTGCGCTGGCTCAGCGTTGCCGCCTGGATCGGGCTGCTGGGGGCGACCGTCGCCATCCTGACCGAACTGTACGACGGCAACGCCATCGCGCTCGACGCCGGGATTGCCCTGGCCTGCCTGTGGCTGACATCGGAATACCTGCTCAAGCGCTGGCCGCTCAATGGCTGGGCCATCGCCACGCCGTGGCTCCAGGCCCTGCACACTCTGCGCACCGGCGGCCCGTGGCTGATGATCTGGCCGGCCGCCGCGATCGCGGTATCGCGCTGGCTGTACGGGGTCGATAACGCCGACGCGGTCCTGCTGAGCCAGGCGGGCTGGCATACCAGCGGCAGCTGGGCCAACTTCATCCCGGCCTGGCTGATGATGCTGGCCATCGTCTGGGTCAGCGGCCGCGCGCGCACCGGCAAGTGGCCAGCCGCGCCTATTGCCAGCTGGCACCGGGGCGTGCTGGTTCCGCTGGCGAGCGGCTGGTCGCTGCTGCTGGCCGCCGTCTGGAACCTGACCCAGGACGGCGCCATGTCGCCCCTGCCCTATTTGCCAGTGCTCAACCCGCTCGACCTGACCAGCGGCTTCGCCATGCTGCTGGCGGTGGTGTGCTACCGCATGCGCCTGGCCGACCAGCCCGGCGAGAGCGAACAGTTGCTGCTGGCGCGCGTGCCCACGGCGCTGGCCTGGGCCGGCTACGCCTGGTTCAACCTGATGCTGCTGCGCACGGCGGCGCATTATCTGGCCATCCCGTACAACGTCGACACCTTGTTCGCCTCGCAGTTCATCCAGGCCATGCTGTCGCTGGTGTGGAGCGTGTCGGCGCTGCTGCTGATGTGGCGCGCGGCGAAGCAGGCATCGCGCAAGCTGTGGGTGGTCGGCGCGGTGCTGCTCGGCCTGGTGGTCGGCAAGCTGTTCCTGGTCGACCTGTCGGACGTGGGCGGGGTGGCGCGCATTGTCAGTTTTGTCGGCGTCGGCTTGCTGATGGTCGTGATCGGCTATATTGCACCGTTTCCAACGCAACACGATACGCCGCCGGAAGCGAGCGCGGCATGAACCAGGGAGTTGAACCCATGTTGAAGAAACCACTGGCCGGCCTGTGCCTGGCCGCACTGGCGGCGGCTGCCTCGCCGCTGGCGGCGGCCGATGCGCCGGCCAGCGACAAGCCGGACGATTACCGCCACGCCATACCGTTGACCGTCAGCGGCAAGGAATCGGTGGTGCAGCTGCGCCTGCCAAAAGACGTCTACCTGCACGCGCGCACGGCGGATTTGCGCGACCTGCGCCTGTTCGATGCGCAGGGCAACAAGCTGCCGTTCAGCCTGCAGGAACCGGCGGCACGGGCCGAACGCTCGCGGCGCGACCTGCCGGTGCGCCTGTTCGCCGTGCAGACGGCGCGCCCGGCCGGTTCCACCACCGACACCGATATCGACGTGCAGCGCTCCGCCGACGGCACGGTGCTGTCGGTCAGCACGCGCTCGCGCCCGGCCGCGGCGGCGGCGCCCGGCATCGATACCCTGGTGCTCGACCTTGGCGCGCCGGCAAGCCTGGTTGCCATCGATGCCTTGCGCTTCGCCCTGCCAGCCGGAGTCGACAGCTACAGCGCGCGCGTGGTGCTGGAAGCGAGCGACGATCTCAAGCGTTGGGATACGCTCGGCGACACCGATCTTTCCTGGCTGGTCAACGAGCGCGGCGAGAAGCTGGCCAGCGCGCGCATGGAGTTCGAGGCACGCTCATTCCGCTACGCACGCCTGAGCTGGCGCCAGGGCAAGCCGCTGCAGTTTGCCGCCATCACCGCCGAGTCGCCCCTGACCACGGCGGTGGCGCCGGCCGTGGAGCGCCTGGTAATCCAGCCCAAGCCGGGCCGCTTTCCCAACGACCATGTTTACCCCGCCGCGCTGGCGATTCCCGTGCAGCGCATCGGGCTCGACCTGGGCGAGCAGAACCTGGTCATGCCGGCCCAGCTTGGCCACTACGTGGAATTACCCGACCGCCAAGGCGGCCAGACGACGACCTGGCATTTCGAGCCGGTGGCGGCTGCCACCTTTTATCAGCTGATGCAAGGCGGCAAGCGCCGCGCCTCGGGCGATATCAGCATCACGCCCGCGCACCAGGCCGAATGGGTGGTACGCACGGAGACGGCGGGCGCGGCCGCGCCGGCGCTGCGCCTGGCCTGGTCGCCGGCCACGCTGGTGTTCCTGGCCAACGGCAAGCCGCCGTACCGTCTCGCCTTCGGCCGGACCGACGCCAAGCCAGGCGCCAGTGCGCTGGCGCAAGTGGCGCCCGGCTTCACGCCGGCCGAAATCGTCGCGCTTGAAAGCGCCGTGGCCGGGCCGATGCAAGTGGCCAGGGCTGCCCCCGGCGAGGGGCCCGGCGCCGCGAACAAGGCGGCGGCCGCCGCCCGCACCCGCATGTTCGCCCTGTGGGGCGCCCTGCTCGCGGGCGTCGGCGTGCTTTCCTTCATGGCGTGGCGCCTCATTAAACAAATGAAATAAGGAATCGGAAAGCATTGCGTGCCGCAGAGCACGCCGTTGCGCGCTTGCGCCTCGCGCTTGCGCCGCGCGCTTGCGCCTCGCGCTTGCGCCTCGCGCTTGCGCCGCGCGCTTGCGCTGCGACAGTGCCGCGCTCGTCGTTGCCGCCTACGCTGACTGACAGGGAGTTCAACGACTGTCATTCATTTGGAGGAAATCGGCATGGAGATCCGGCCTGGTTCATTTAACTTTCCGTCCACATCCGGCGAGGGACCGCAAACGGCAGAGACGGCCGTGGCGTTTCCGCGCCGGGTCCTGCGCGCCACCGCCGGCATGGCCGGCTACTCGGCGACCTTCGACGACAACGACCATCACCTTGGCCGCATGACCGTCGAACTGGGCAGCACCATCGACCCGGCCGACGCCACCCGCGTGCTGGTCGGCGGAACCTTTGGCCTGCGCGACTGGTCCAACGAATGGGATGACAGTTACAGCGGCAACCTGCAGTTCGTGGTGCTGGCCGAGCTGGAACGGATCACGCCGCCCACGCCGGGCAATCCGCGCGGCGACCTGGTCATTGTCGATGCCGAAATCAGCCAGGTCATCCAGCACTTTCGCAGCAGCGCCCATCTGGACAGTGCGAACGTGTTTCCGGACAACTCGATCCGGCTGGTGGCGGACAAGCCGACCGCCGTGCGCCTGTACGTTGACTACGACGCCAATTCCGGCCTGGCGCCCATCCCCAGCCTGACCGGCACGCTTGACGTGAGCGGCCCGGGCGGCACTGTCACGCTCACGCCGCTGGCCCCGATCGTGCCGCGACGCGACGCCCAGATCGCGCGCGGCCAG
Source organism: Massilia sp. DJPM01 (assembly GCF_030348125.1). NCBI lineage: Bacteria > Pseudomonadati > Pseudomonadota > Betaproteobacteria > Burkholderiales > Oxalobacteraceae > Massilia > Massilia sp. DJPM01. Next base: position 20,497 of record NZ_JAQOZV010000038.1, on the reverse strand, counting down.
GCCGGCCACACGCTCATATTCATCATCCCGCAGGAACGCTCGGTCGGCACGGTGACCCTGCGCGCCCGCGTCGCGTCCGCGTTCGACCCGACCCAGTTCTCGTCCAGGTTCGAGCGTACCCTGGACTTCGAGGCCATTCCGGCGCTGCCGGTGATGGCGGTCGGCATCAATTACACGGGACCGGACATCAACGATGGCGCGACCCCGGCCTCGCTGGCCGCGCCGGTCCTGGCGGACTTCGTCAACACCGTGATGACGACCGAAAAGCTGTTCCCGATTCCGCAAGTGAGCATCACCAGCTTCGTGAGCATGGACTACGATAACGACATCGAGTCCGACATCAACGAAGGCTGCGACAAGTTCGACGACCTGCTCGACGCCGTGGCCGAGATGCGCGGCGATTCGGAAGACATCGTGCTGGGCCTGTACAACACCGGCGTGCGCACCGGCTCGGTGGGCGGCTGCGGCGGTGGCGCCGCCGCCGTGGCGCGCACCGGACGCGGGGCCACCGTCGCCCACGAACTCGGCCATGCGCTGGGCCGCCAGCACGCGCCCTGCGACAACGTAACCCGCTGTGCCAACCCGCTCAACACCGACGCTGCCTATCCGCGCTACAGCGGATACGATTCCGACAGCATCGGCGAGTTCGGCATCGACACCAACGACGGCAGCGTCAAGGACCCTGCCAACGCGCACGACATCATGGGTTATTCGGGCAACAAGTGGATCAGCCCCTACACCTACAAGGCGCTGCTGAGCCGCATTCCGGCCGTCGCCAGCCTGTCGCCGGGCGCGGCCGGCCGGACCGAACAGGACCGGGGCGACTGGATCAAGATCAAGACCCCGCACCTGTTCCTGGTCATGAGCATCACGCGCCAGCGCGCGGTGACCCTGCGGCCGGCGTTTCATTTCCCCGCCTATCCGCAGCCGCTGGGGACGATGCCGACCAGCTTCGAGGTGGAATTGCAGGACGACAAAGGCAACATGCTCAAGCACGCCTGCCTGTTTACCTCGGGGCATGAAGACGCCTGCGCCTGCGCGCGCGATGCGTTTCCGCTACGCATACGGCAAGCGATCGGCTTCGATCCGGCGGCCACGCGGCTGGTGATCTACGACTGCGGCAAAGCGATCTTCGAGCAAGCGATCGGCCGGACGGCGCCGCTGGAACTGGTCGTCGATGGCGCTGCGGACGCGCTGGCGCCATCGCTGAACCTGCGCTGGAACAGCGCCGCCGCCGATGCGCTGTGGTTCCTGGTGCAATGGCGCGACGCCGCCGGCACCTGGCGCGGGCTGGTGCCGCGCACCATGGCGAACGCGCTGACGGTGCCGAAGCAGCTGTTCGGCCGCCAGCAGGCGGTCGGCATCCGCGTGCTGGCCAGCAGCGGGATTGCCACCGCCGAAGTGCGCTGGGAAGGCCAATTGGCGCAGGCGCCCATCCCGCTCGGTGCGCGCCTGGCGATCGGACTGGCCGATGTCGCCTCGACCGCCAGCGGCGCGGTCGCGCTGCCCGCCTTGCTGCGCGCACAAGTGCGTACCGGGCGCGGGGCAGCCCTGCCCGCCTCGCAGGTATTTTGGTACGACCACCGTGGCACCGAAATCGGACGCGGCAGCACGCTCGACCTGCATGCGCTGAGTCCGGGTTTTCACACGATCAGCACGGTGGTGCTCGATGCCGGCCAGGGATCGGGCAGCCAGGACTGGCGCATCGAAGTGCGGCGCGGCGGGCAATATCTGCTGCATACCGGCCAGTCTTCCCCTCACGACGCAAAGGAGTAAGCCATGCAAATCCTCAACGGCACGATCCCCTTCAACCGCCAACGTGGCGAAGGCCCGCATCTTGAAAGTACGGAGGTCATTTTTCCGACCGGGGTCACCCAGGCCACGGCCTTGCTGACGGGCTTCGACGCGGCGTTCTCACCGCGCAACGATCACCATCTGGGCAATCTGGAAGTGCGGCTGGAAACGGAAATCGATCCGCTGGCGCCGCGCCGGGTCATCGTGCACGGTATTTTCGGCCTGCGCGACTGGTCCGGCGACTGGGATGACAACTACGAAGGGGAAGTGTTCTTCAGCGTGGTTGCGGAGTAAGAGGCAAGGCTGGCGCCGGGCTTCCCGCGCCAGTTAAAACAACAGCGACACACCATGCAGCGCCAGGCCCACCAGGCCGCCGACGATGGTACCGTTGATGCGGATATATTGCAGGTCGCGCCCGACATGCAGCTCGAACTTGCGCGCGATGGTTTCCGCATCCCAGCTGCGGATCACGCGCCGCACCAGGGCGATGATCAGCTCGCGTTTGGCCACGATGGTCTCGGCGGCGAAGGTGCGCAGCCAGTCGTTGATGCGCTGCTGGATCGCCGGATTGCGCTCCAGCGCGCGGCTGAAGGCTTGCAAGGCCGCTTGCAGGTGCGCCGATAGTTGCGAATTGTCCGATCCGGCATCGGCCAGCAACCGGTCGCGCAGGTCTTCCCAAACTTGACCCACATAGGTACGGAACAGCGGATGGCTCAGGCTACTGTCCAGCAAGCCGCGCAACTTGGCTTCGTACTCGGGCGAATGGGCCAGATTGTCGATCAATTCTTCGGTAGCGGCCTGGAAACGCACGCGCCATTCGCTGTCTTCACCCTGGATTTCCTCCAGGGTATTTTGCACCGCTTCCATCAGGCGCTCGTAGAATTTCTCGTCGATGGCGCGGGGCAGCCAGCGCGGGCTGTGCTCGTGTACTTTCTGGCGGATATAAGGGCGATGCGAGTCGAGCGCGCCCGCGACGATCCCGAGCAGGCGTTCCAGCAGCACGTGGTGCTGGCGCCCGGCCACCAGCACCGACAAGACCTGGGACAGGATGGGCGCGAGCTTGACGTCTTCCAGCGCGCCGGAGAGGGCTTCGCGCAGGAAGCCGGCGGCATCCTTGTCGTCGATCATGCGCAGCAGCATCGGCACCGCGCTGACAGCCTGGTCGGCCACGGCGCGGCTGTTGGCGGGCTGCGCCAGCCAGTGCGCGGCCGAGCCGGCGAAGTCGATGCGCACCAGTTCGGCGTGCACCACATCGTAGCTCATGAAATTCGTTTCGAGAAAATTGCCCAAATTCTCGCCGATCTTTTCCTTATTCGTGGGAATGATGGCGGTGTGCGGGATGGGCAAGCCCAGCGGATGGCGGAACAAGGCGGTGACGGCGAACCAGTCGGCAATGGCGCCGACCATGGCCGCTTCCGCGAACGCACCCACGAAGGCGAAGAGCGCGTGGCGCGGCTCGAGCAGGCGCGCGATCACGAACAGCACCGCCATCGCCACCAGCAGGCCGGTGGCGATGCGGCGCATGCGCGTCAGCCGGACCTGCTGCTCGCTTTCGTGCACGGAGTGCGGCTGGCTCAGAGATTAATCCTGCCGTGTTCGCCCGGATCGACCTCGGGCGTGGTGCCGGTCAGCACCGCCTTGGCCATCTCGAACAGGCTGACTACCTTGCCGGCGCTGGAATCCCAGTATTCGGCGCTGCCCGACTCCACCCGCACCAGCACGACATGCGGATCGTCCGGGCCGTGCGGGTACCAGGCCTGGACTGCCGGGTTCCACATGGCCTTGATCTTGGCGCGGTCAACAATGCGCTCGGCACGGCCGCTGACCGATACATATACATGGTCGTCCGGCTCGGCGAAGCTGATGTTCACTTCCGGGCGCGACACGATGTCTTCCCACAATTCGGTGTCGGTGGAGGTGTAGAACCACAGGTTGCCGTCATTGTCGGTTTCCTGGTTGGTCATCGGACGGCTGACGAGGCGGCCCTGCTCGTTGACGGTCGTGAACATGGCGAAGCGAATCGCCTTGATCTTGGACCGGAGTTCAGCCACTTGATCGGAGTGGTTATATGCTGACATGGGCTCTTCCTTCACGCTGTTCTGGGTTATTGAGAAACTATATCGTAATCGCAACGGCCGAGTGCTTCTGTGCGCAAGCGAACTTATTGGGCAGCATGGCGCGGCAAGCGGACCGTGCTTCCCACCAGCACATCAGCTCGTAAAACTCCCCATTGGTTCAATTACGCACATTGATGCGTATCAGTTTGCGCCTTGAGCGCGCGCTGATACTGAATAAAGACCAACAAGGAGCCAACGTGAGTATTTCCGGCGACGACCCAGTGACCACCGCACAGGATCCGCATGCCTCGTTCATCGATAGCCTGGGCGATTTCACGCGCCAGCACCGGGCCGGTCACTGGTCGGGCACGTTTGCCCAGTTCATGGAACAGGTGTTGCCACGCATGCCGCAGCAAGTCGCGCGCAGCTCGCACCAGTACATCTGGGACATGATCCGCGCCACTTGCACCGACGATGGCGACGGCCATTTCCGCTGCCGCCTGTTCGGCGACGACCTGTTCGGCATCGACGACGCCATCGACCGGGTGGTGGGTTACTTCAAGGCGGCCGCCGCCGGTTCCGAGGTGGGGCGGCGCCTGCTTCTGCTGCTGGGGCCGCCCTCGGGCGGCAAGTCGACCCTGGTCATCCTGCTCAAGCGCGCTCTGGAAGAGTACAGCCACACCGACGACGGTGCGCTGTACGGCATCGCCGGCTGCCCGGTGCACGAATCGCCCCTGCACCTGGTGCCGCACACCATGCGCGCCAGTTGCCGCAATACCTACGGCATCGACATCGGCGGTGAAGTCTGTCCGCACTGCCGCGCGCGCCTGGAAGACCAGCACGGCGGCGACTTCATGCAGATGCCGGTCGAGCGCTTCTTCGTGTCCGAAGCGGGGCGCAGCGGCATCGGCACCTACGCCCCGCACGACCCCACCACGGCCGATCTGGCCGATTTGGTCGGCTCGGTCGACCTGTCCAAGGTGGCGCAGTACGGCGACGAAGGCGATCCGCGCGCCTGGTCGTGGTCGGGCGCCGTGTACGCGGCCAGCCGCGGCGTGCTGGAAATGATCGAAATCCTCAAGGTCAAGCGCGAGTTCCTGTATCTGCTGCTCACCCTCACGCAGGAAAAGAACGTCAAGGTGTCGCGCTTTCCGCTCATCTACCTCGACGAAACCATCCTGGCGCACACCAACCTGGCCGAATTCCGCAAATTCCTGCAAGAGAGCGAAAACGAAGCGCTGCTCGACCGCATGGTGATCATCCAGGTGCCCTACACGCTCAACTACAAGGAGGAAGCGCGCATTTACAAAAAACTCATTTCTTCGGCGGCGCCGGCATTTCGCGACGTGCACCTCGACCCCCACGTGCTGCACGCGGCCGCCGTGTTCGCCATCCTGAGCCGCATCCAGGATGGCGACGACAAGGAGGTGGAGCTGGTCAGGAAGGTGCGCATCCATGCCAACGAGGAAGTCGACGGGGTGAACCGCGCCGACGTCCGGCGTATCAAGGAAAAGGACAAGGCGCCGGACGAGGGCTTGGCCGGGGTGTCGCCCCGCTTCGTGATCAATGCCTTGTCGAACGCCATCATCCAGTCCAACCGCAAGAGCCTGTCGACCATGGACCTGCTGCTGGCCTTAAAAGATGCCATCGAGAGCGATGCCCGCATCGATCCCAAGAAAAAGCGCAAATGGGTCGATTATCTGGTGCTGACGCGCAAAGATTTTTACAACCGCTGGGTCAAGGAAGACGTGCACAAGGCGCTGTTTGTGTCGTTCGAGCAGGAAGCCCAGGATTTGCTCAACAAATATCTCGATGAGGTCGAAGCCATGCTCGACAACCGCCAGATCAAGGACCCCATCACCAATGAAGAACGGCGGCCGGACGAGCGCTTCTTGCGCGCGGTGGAGGAAAAGATCCATATTTCAGAGTCCGGCAAACAATCGTTCCGGCAGGAAGTCGTGCGCAAGGCCATGGGCGCCTACAAGCGTGGCACCAAGTTCAGCCTGGAAAGCCATCTGCAGCTGAACGACGCGGTCCAACAATACCTGTTCGAACAACGGCGTGACGTATTGCGGCTGGTCAGCTCGGCCAAGCGTCCCGACGACGACATCCGTACCAAGATTTCCGCCGTCGAAAAACGGCTGGTCGATGAGTACGCCTACGATAGCCACAGCGCGCGCGAAGCGCTGAACTACGTCACCACCTTGCTGGCGCAGGAATAAGCGGGCCCGGGAGAAATGGCGTGACGGCGACAATCAACACGGCATGGTATGACCTGTTCTCGCGCGGGGCGCGCGATTGGCTGCGCCACAACGACAAGGTGCGCGAGGCCGTGCAAAATCACCTGCCCGAGCTCATCGCCGGCCCCGACCTGATCACCGGCCCGCAAGAACGCACCGTCAAGGTGCCGGTGCGCCTGCTCGAACATGCCCGTTTCCGCCTCGCCGACGGCCGCAACCAGACCGGCGCCGGCCAGGGCGTGGGCAAGGCGGGCGATGTGCTGCAGCCGGGTTCGCCGGCACACACCGGGGATGGCAGCGCGCCGGGCGAAGGCGGCAAGCAGGATGGCGAAGTGAAGCTGTTGCTCGAATTATCGGTCGACGAGGTCATGGACTGGGTGTGGGAAGAATTGAAACTACCCGACCTCAAGCCCAGGAACAGCACGCGCATCGATGATGTGGAATTGGTGCGCGAGGGCTGGGACAAACGCGGCGCCCGCTCGCGCCTGGACCGGCGCCGCACCGTCAAGGAAGCGATCAAGCGACGCGCCGTGCAGGCCAATCCGGTGCCCTTCACCAACGACGACCTGCGCTTCCGGCAACTGGTGGCGCGCTTGCGCCCGAGCACCAGCGCAACCATCCTGTTCGTCCTTGATGTATCGGCCAGCATGAGCGAACACGAACGCAAGCTCGCCAAATCCTTCTTTTTCTTCGCGCTGCAAGGCATCCGCCGCCAGTACGCCCGGGTCGAGACGCGTTTCATCGCCCATACCACCCACGCGTGGGAATTCACCGAAAGCGAGTTCTTCCAGGTCTCCGGCATGGGCGGCACGATCGCATCGAGCGCGTTTCGGCTGGTGCTGGACCTGATTCGTACCGAGCTCCACCCTTCCCAGAATAATCTCTATATGTTCTACGCCTCCGATGGCGAAAATTTTTCCGAAGACCGCGCGGCGGCCAGCACCGCCCTGACCGAACTGGGCAAGGTGTTGAACTACACCGGCTATATCGAAATTTTTCCCGGAGCGGTGCGCGCGCTGGAAACCGATATGCGGCGGCTGTGCAAGGAGCTGGAACGGCGCGGCGTTGCCATCGGCAGCACCGTACTGAGCAATCCCGACGATGTGTGGAGCGCCCTGCGCAAGTTCTTTACCAGCGAAGGCGAGCACGCGGCCAAGGAGGCAGCGCCATGAGCCAGGCTAGCGCCATCCTTGCGGACTACAGCGCGCGCCTGGAAGCGCTCGCCATCGAACTCGGCCTGGATTTCCATCCCGTGAACTTCGATCTGGTGCCCGCCAATTTCATGGTTGAGATCGCTGTGTATGGCTTGCCTGTCCGCATGCGGCACTGGTCCTTTGGCGTGCGCTACATTCACCAGCTGGTGCGCCAGCACATGGGCCATTCGAAGATCTTCGAAGTCATGTTCCCAGGCGACCCGTGCCATGCGTTCATGCTTGAGCAAAACTCCCTGGCCGAAAACACGCTGGTGACCGCGCATGTGCTGGGACACGCGGATTTTGCCAAGAACAATCAGCTATTTTCGCGCTTCATGGCCATGGCTGGCGGCCAGATCCTCGAACAAAGCGCGGCCCGGGCGCGCCGCCTCGAACGTGCGCTCAGCGCGCATGGACAAGGCCGGGTCGAAGCCGTGCTCGATGCCGCGCTCGCGCTCGAAACCCATATCGACGTCGATCAAGCGCTGCACCGGCCCCGCTATCCCGAATTTGTCGCGCCGCGCACCGGTCCCCCGGTCAACCACTTCCACGACCGCTTCGCGCGCCTGCCCGGCGAGCATGCCGAACCGCCGCGCAACGATCCGCCGCAACGCACGGCGCTGCCGCCGCAGCCCGAGGTTGACCTGCTGTGGTTCATCGCCCAGTATGCCCCCGACCTGGAGGACTGGGAACGCGACATTTTTCTCGCAGTGCGCGAAGAAGCCTACTATTTCCATCCGATCCATGCCTGCCAGATCATGAATGAAGGCTGGGCTTCATACTGGCACGCCCGGCTGCTGCGCGAAGCGACCTTCCTGCCACACGATCTGTACGTGTCGGCGATCAAATCGCATTCAGATGTGGTGCGTCCGTTCGCCAGCGGCCAGCAGCTCGCCCTGTCGCTCAATCCCTACCACCTCGGTTTTTCACTGTGGGAACACATCATCGACAAGCACGGATTGGAACAGGCGCGCCGGATTTGCCGCGAGGAAGACGACTTCGGCTTCGTGCGCAACTACCTGGACAGGGAACTTGCCGACAAGCTCGACCTGTTTGTCTATGAAACGCGCCAGGATGGCGATACCAGGATAGCCAGCCGCGACATCCACCAGATCCGCGAAGCGATCCTCGCGCCGAAATTCAACTATGGCGCGCCATGCATCGTGGTCAGCCAGGTCGGGGCCGACGGCGCCCTGGCGCTGCACCACGATTACCTGCGCGATGGGCGTGGCCTTGAACTCCCGCAGGCAGAGAAAGTGATGCAATACGTAGCGAGGGTATGGCGCCGCCCGGTAACATTACACACCGTCGACTTCCGCGGCGTGATACGTGTGCTGCCGGCGCGCAAACTTTGACGACGGTGATCAGGTCACGGCAGACGCCCCGGGTGCTTGGACAAACACTGGGGCCAGTGCCGATCCGCGTGTCCGCACCAAGGCCAGCATCGGCTGGCGTTCCGAACGCCACGGCTAGTGTTGGCGAGTGTGTACGATCGCCGAGGGCCGCGCCAGTCCGTGTGTCCGAACGCTAAGGCCAGCGCGGTTCCGTGTGTCCGCATCAAGGCCAGCATCGGCCTGCGTGCCGAACGCCACGGCTAGCGCCGGTCCGTGTGTCCGAACGCCAAGGCCAGTGCCTGACCGTATGTCCGAACGCCAAGGCCAGTGCCTGACCGTGTGTCCGAACGCCAAGGCCAGTGCCTGACCGTGTGTCCGAACGCCAAGGCCAATGCCTGACCGTGTGTCCGAACGCCAAGGCCAATGCCCGACCGGGCCAGCGCGGCTCCATATGTCCGCAAACCAGGCTTGCAGCTAGGGTGTGTCTGATTGAATCCAAGGGAAAAGCGCACTTTGTTCCGTCGTTCCTGCGCGGGAACGACGAATTAACGGTATCGAAATGGAATCTGTTCGCGCCGGTTAGTCAGACGCACCCTAAGTGATCGATGCCGGCGGCAGGCCGGCCGGCGAGAAAGTCCAGTTACGTTTGCGGCGCACCCGTATGCGCGACATACCATTCCAGCGCTTCGTGCAAGCCGTCTTCCAGCCGGTGCGTCGGCTGGTAGCCGAGCAGGCGCGCAGCCTTCGAGATATCGGCTTGCGAATGGCGCACGTCGCCCTCCCTGAAAGCACCATATGCCGGCCGGTAGTCCTGCATGTGCGGGAAGCGTTCGGCCAACAGCGCGCGCATCATCGCGAACAGTTCATTCAGGCTGGTGCGCGCGTTGACCGCCACGTTATAGACCTGGTTCACGGCCGCTGGATCGTCCACCATGCCGGCCAGCAGGTTCGCCTGCACCACATTGTCGACGAAGCAAAAATCCCGGCTGCTATCGCCATCGCCGTTGATGCGCAGCGGGCGGTTATGGATCATCGCATCGAACCACTGGGGAATGACGGCCGCGTACTCGCCCCGTGGGTCCTGGCGCGGGCCGAACACATTGAAGTAGCGCAGCCCGATCGCATCGGTTGCGTAGCAGCGCGCGAACATCTCGGCATACACTTCATTGACGTGCTTGGTTAGCGCATAGGGCGACAGCGGTCGGCCGATATGGTCTTCCACCTTGGGCAAGCCCGGATGATCGCCATAGGTCGCACTCGACGCCGCGTACACGACGCGCCGCACGCCGGTGTCGCGGGCGGCCACCAGCATGTTCAAGAAACCGATCAGGTTGACGTCGCTGGTGAGAATCGGATCGGCGATCGAGCGCCCAACCGAACCGAGCGCCGCTTGATGCAGCACGACATCGACACCCTTGCAGGCGCGCCGGCAACTGTCAAGGCAGCGGATATCGCCCTCGATGAAATCGAACCCGGCCCACGCCGCCGCCGGCACCATGGCACGCACCTGGGCGAGGTTGGCGCGATAGCCGGTCATCAGGTTGTCCAGTCCGGTGACGCGCTGGCCCAGCTGCAGCAAGGTTTCCAGCAGATTCGACCCGACGAAGCCGGCTACGCCGGTGATCAGCCAGTGATGCTGCGTTTCGCGCAAGCTGGTCAGGACCTGTTGATATCGGCTATTTACGGGGGTGCTAAGCATCAACGTCTCCAGACTGGGCAGGTCGCGCCATCATGGCGCGCCTGAAGCGTACTGCGGCATCGCATCGGCCCGGGCCGACATCGCGCCAATGATCGGAAAATCGGCCAACTTCACCGGCCACAGCGGTAACAGCGTCAACAGCGACAACGACACTGGCACAAACGGGTCGAGCAATGCCACGCCCGCCGCTACACAACGGCGTCCAAGGAAATTCTACGGAGCGCCGTCTGTCAAATTTTGATTTACAGCAATTTCATGCTGATCAGACCGCCATTTGCATAAACGAAAAAGATTGATCCCGCACAAAGACTTGCCGTACCGACTCCTTACCCTAAGAGGGATGCCAGTGCCCTGGCCCGTCAGGAGAATGCCATGTCCCGCTCTTTATCCTGGTGGCCGCGCCCGGTGGCCGCCATTGCCATCGCCGTTGCCTTGCTGTTCGCCGCCGTGCTCGGTGGCTGCAAAGAGACCAACCCTGCCGCCATGCTGAAGCAGGCAAAGGAGCTTCGCGCCAAGGGGGATGCGCGGGCGGCGGTAATTGTGCTCAAGAATGTGCTGCAAGAAAATAGCGCCGACCGCCAGGCGCGCCTGCTGCTGGGCGAGGTCTACCTGGAGCAAGGCGACGCTCCCTCGGCCGAAAAAGAGTTGCGGCGCGCGCGCGACCTGGGCGCGACGCTGCCCGAACTGCCCCTGCTCATCGGCCAGGCGCTATTAATGCAGGGGCAGTATGAACGCTTGCTGGCGGACATCGGTCCGGCGGCTCCGCCAGCCCAGCGACCGGCCGTCCTGGCCTTGCGTGCCCACGCCCTGCTGGGGTCCGGCGATATCGCCCAGGCCACGGCGCTGTTTGCACAAGCGCTGTCACTACATCCCGACTTGCCCGACGCCCTGCTCGGCATGGCCCGCATGGCCGTGGCCGCCAACCGGCACGCCGACGCGGCCCGGCTGATGCAGCGCGCGCTGGCCGTCGAACCCGACAATCCCGATTGCCTTCGGTTTAACGCCGACTTGCTGCGCGCCACCGGCAAGCCCGATCAGGCGTTGGCCGCGCACCAGCGCATCCTCGCGAAGCGTCCGTACAACGTACAAGCCCGGCTCGACATGGCCAATCTGCACCTCGATGCCGGCCGCCTCAGTGCCGCGCGCGAGGCCATCGCCGGGGCGCGCAAGCTGGCCGGCGCGTCGCTGGCGGTCATCTACGCGGAAGCCATGGTCGACTTCCGCGAGCAAAAACTGGCGGCATCGCGCGAAGCCGTGCAGCAGGTACTGCGTGTTGCGCCCGACCACTACCCGGCCATTCTGCTGGCTGGTGCGGTCCAGTCGGCGCTGGGCGCGACCGGCCAGGCCGAAGAGCATCTGCAAAAGTTTCTTGCTGCGTATCCGGGCCATGTATACGCCACCAAGCTGATGGGTTCGCTGCAGGTACGTGCGAATGCACCCCAGGCCGCGCTCGACTTGCTCACCCCGCTGATTGGCGCGCATCCGGACGATTTTGAACTGCTGACCTTGGCCGGCGAAGCCAAGCTGCGCGCGCGCCAGTACGGCGCCGCCACCACATTCTTCGAGCAGGCCAGCGCCATGCAACCCCAGGCCGCCGGCTTGCGTACCTCGCTCGCGCTCAGCCGCTTGGGCAACGGCGATACCAGCCGCGCCGTCGCCGAACTGGAACGTGCCGCCACACTCGACGCCAGTGCTCCCCGCGTCGGCATCTTGCTGGTCATGACCCATCTGCGGGCGAAGGACCCGGACAATGCCCTTGCCGTAGTGCAGGAAATGGAGCGGCGCGACGACAATCCGCTGGTCCAGAACCTGAAAGGCGGCATCTATCTGGCGCGCCGCGACGCCAGCCAGGCGCGCGCCAGCTTTAACCGCGCCCTGGCGCTCGAACCGCTGTATCTTCCCGCGCTGGCCAACCTCGCCCAACTCGACCTGGACGAGCGCAAACCGGCCGATGCCCGCAAACGCTACGAAACGGCGCTGGCCAAGGCACCGCGCAACCGCGCGCTGCTCGAAGCGCTGGCCGCACTGGCGCAACGCGAGGGCAGAATTGCCGAGGCCGTCACCTGGCTCGAACGCGCCCGTCAGGCCGAACCCGACGCCCTGCCACTGGCGCTGCGCCTGGCCGATCTGTATGCACGGGCGGGCGACAAAGCCAAAGCGCTGCAACTGGCGCGCACGCTGGAAACGGCCAATCCCGCCAGTCCGGAGGCGACCGCCATGCTGGCGCAGGTTTACGTGCTCAACCAGGACCTGGGCGCGGCACTCGACGCCTATGCACGCCTTGCGGCACTGGCCCCGGCCTCGCCCACGCCACTGGTCCGAATGGCAAGCCTGCAACTGGAACGGGGCGACGACGACGCCGCCCTCGCCTCCCTGCGCCAATCGCTCGCCATCGACCCGACGCTATTCGATGCACAGATGACCATGCTCAACATCCTCATCAGGCAACGGAAATTTACCGAAGCCCGCACGCTGGCGCGCGATGTGCAGCAGCGCAAACCGGACTCCGCCAACGGATACAAGCTCGAAGGCGACCTGCTCGCCGCCCAGGGCCAGCACGCCGCCGCGCTCGCAGCCTGGGAACGCGCCTTCGAGCGCAAGGCCGATGGCGCGCTGCTGATCCAGATTCACGGCGCCCTGAACAAACTCGGCCGCCCCGCCGACGCCGACGCCCGCATGGCCCGCTGGTTCCGCGACCAGCCAGCCGATGTACCGGCGCGCCTGTACTATGCCAGCAGCAAGCTGGTCGCAAGCGACTACAAGGCGGCCATCGGCCATCTGGAAGCCGTGCTCAAGGTCGAGCCGGACAACATCATCGCGCTCAACGACCTTGCCTGGGCCTGCCAGCAGAGCGGCGATAGCCGCGCGCAAGCCTACGCCGAACGGGCCCACGCGCTGGCGCCGGGCAATCCCGCCGTGCTCGATACGCTGGGCTGGATCCACGCCGAGCGCGGCAATCTCGCCAGCGCGCTACCCCTGCTGCGAAAAGCCAGCGGCCTCGCGCCCGCAGCCGGCAATATTCACTTCCACCTCGGCACCGCGCTCGCGCGCTCGGGCGACAAACGGGCTGCGCGGCGCGAGCTGGAACGCTTGCTGGCGCAACCGCAGCGTTCGGCGCATCACGAACAGGCGGCTGCCTTGCTGCGCACGCTGTAAGTGTGGACCGTGCGCGGCAACGCCTGGCAACCGTTCGATGGCATCAGGACGGCCCCCAGCCGGGCGCCATACGCTGCGCCACGCGACCGTGGCGATCGAAGACGCCCGGAGCGGGCAACTGTTCCGGCCGGGCTTGTCTCTGCACCCGCAACGCCAGCGCGCAGCAATCAACTCCTTTCCAGCCCGCCTCGCCGCCAAGCCGACAGTTTATGTTTTCTGTTACGCGTTTCCACCTGGCGTCATGTGCTGACACAGCCGATTCGCCAACTCCGCGCCGCAAAACCGCAATGTGCCGCCGCTACTCATCGTTCGAATACGCGCCGCCGTCGGCAGCTTGAATCGCCGCCGTCGGCAGCTTGAATCATTCCCTGTGCGAGGGCACGCACGCCGTTCAGCCCGCGCCACCCGCCACCAACCCCTTCGCGCGGCCGGGCTCGTAGCGTCCGGGCGCAATCATCCCTGCCGGATCAAGCGCCGCCTTGATCCGTGCCACCGTTTTCCAGTACACATCGCCAGCCGGATCAAGCGCTGCCATCGACTGGTTGCCGACCCGATAAGGAATGTAGCCAGCCTCCATCACGCTGTCGAACACCGCCTGGTAACACTCCCTGGCGCGCGCCACCTCGGCCGCATCCTCCTTGTCATAGGCAATCGTCAGCACGGCGCCGAGTGCCCGTTCATTGATCATGCTGAACGTGACGAACAAATCAAACCCGTGCGCGGCAAACAGCGGCTCGACCAGCGCATGCAAGTCCAGCACATCCTGCCCGCGCATCGGCAGTACCGGCGAGATCCAGAACATGCCGCAGTTATCCTGCGCCGGATCGGCCTTGTGCGGAAAGCTGCCCGGCAGCGCCGCGCGCCGACGCCAGTACGCGCCCGCGAGGAAGCGCCCATTCGGCTTGCCACGGTTCATGGCGAACAGCGCCTCGCCCAGGCCAAGCTGCGCGCGCAAACGCAAACCGGCCCGCGACGCACCCAGCACGCTGGCCAGCAGGCCGCCCCAGCGCAGCTTGCGTTCGCTCAAGAATGCCGTCCGTGCGCGCGTGCCGCGCAATGCCGCCCGGATGGCCGCACGCGCAGCCGCCACCTGCGCGGCGCTCCCATGCAGCGCCCCCGACACCGTCCATGCGCCAATCGCCGCCGCCTCGCGCAAGGTGCTACGTAGCCCCGGCGGCAGGCATGACTGGCCTGGCGCCTCTGTCCGGGGAAACACCCGGCCGCCGGAAATGACGCGCATGTCGTTGCCGATATGAACAATGCTGCGCAAGGTACCGTTCATGCGCAGGGGACGCAGTGCGTCGACCACAGGGCCGATCTCTTCATGTTCAGACACCGTGCACAGAAAATGGTTCACGCAATCGGCGGCGGGCTGCAGCCAGATACCGATGCGCGTGACGATGCCGAAATTCGACTGCGTGAACATCCCGTCCAGGAACGGTCCCACGCCGTAGGGAAACAAATGGGTCGCGCGCGCCTGTGGATAGTGGCCGAAGCCGGTCGCCAGCACCTCGCCGCTGGCCAGCACGACTTGCATGCCGGACACGTGCTGCAGCCGGTTGCCGTAAGGCGAGTGTCCGAAGCCGCGTTCCAAAATATTGCCCATGAAGCTGGTGTCGGGTCCGGCGCCGGTGCAATCGATCCACCAGTCCAGCTGTTCGCTGCTCAAATAATCCGACAACTGCTGCTGGGTCACGCCCGGCTCGATGACGGCGTAGCCAAGCTCGGCATCGACCTCGACGATGCGGTTCATCCTGCCCAGGTCGACGATGAGCTGGGCGTCGCCGACCGCGCAGGCGTCGCCATAGCCCCAGTTGCGCCCGGTGCTGAGCGGATACAGCGGCAAGCCGCGCTCCCCGGCCAGCCGCACCAGCGCCACCACCTCGGCCTGCGAACCCGGGTGCACCACCGCCAGCGGCGTGCTGGCGCGCGCGGCCGTGCTGCACCTGTAACGCCGCAGCGCGGCAGGATCGTCGCTGGCATGGCTGGCGCCGACAATGGCGCGCAGCGCCGCCAGCACGCCGCGCCGCCACCCCGGGTCGGGCGCTTCGTGTCGGAATTTTTGCTCCTCAATAATACGCATCGCGCCCTCCGCCGGCCTGGTACCCGCCGTTCAGGCGCGCCGTGATGCCCGCCTCGTCATGCTCCGGGAAAAAATACGGATAGAAAGAGCGTTCCTCGCCATGCTGCTCCATCAGGCCGCCCCATTTGCGGATCTGTTCGCCCATCTCCGTCAAGGGCAGGCGAAGCAGCACGGCCGGCGCGCCGACCCGGTGGCACGGACGTTCACCGCCAAAGTCGCTGAAGCCCAGCATGCGCTTGTAAAACATGACGTGGCGCGGATTGACCTCGATCACGTAGTCGCTGAAACCTTGCAGCCTGTGCGAATACAGATACGAGATGTGGATCAGCGAGGCGAACACGCGCTTGTTCACGCCCTTGTCGATCGCCAGGCGCGACGGCTCGCACAGGCGCCGTCCCTGGCTGCGCAGCAAGTCGAGCTTGTCGCGAAAATTGTCATCGGCCGGCAGGCCGAATTCGCTGTCCAGGCACAAGCTCATGGTCCCGACCAGCATCCCGCCCGTCTCGGCGTACAGCGTTACCTTGTTGGGGTCGTGGTGCAGGCTGGGCTCGACGGCATAGCCGCGCCAGCCGTACATTTTGCGGATCAGCAGGCTGGCCGCTTCGCGCCGTCCCGCTAAATTGGCCAGGCGGATATGAAATGCCTGCATCGCCTGGCCCGGCTCGGGCTCGGTCGCCGTGGCGACCCCTCCGCCCGGCTCGCGTAAGCCCGCCGGCATCTCGAACGTTGCAATCGGTAGCTCGTCTTGAAACATGGTTCTCTTTCCTTCCGCGTGATCGCGCAGTCCGCCTGCCGGCCCGCGCGCAAAGTTTGTACAGGTCAGACAGGGCCATCCATACGGAAGTTCACGCTGTTGCGCACACCATTGTTCTGGGACAAACTCGCCTCGTCGGGATTTTTGGCATGCCCGCCACGCACCCACGCAGCTGCCGAGATGAAATTCGCAAGCCCGTGATTTCATGAAGAAAAACGCGCTGGCACGCTTGCTGCATACAGCGTGGACACGGCGGCGCCGCAAGCTGTCGACGCTACCCCACTTCATCCCCACCGGAGAGTTAACTATGAAACCAGTCCCGACATCACTGTTGAAAAACGCGGCGATTGCCGGCCTTTGCCTGGCCGCCATGAACGGTGCGCGCGCCGATGCATTTGCCCAGGCCGTCCTCGTGGTCGACAATTTCCGTCTGCTTCATTCCAGCGGTGCCGCCTTCAAGTCGACCGATTTCACCATGCTCGACGGCACCAACTCGGCCCACGCCACCGCTTCCCTCAACAACATGGTGTCGGCCGCCATGCCGCAAAACCGCGCCATCCTCAGCGGCACCACGCCGGACGTGGCGCACCAGTTCGTCGGCTTGCCCAACGCACCGCGTGCCGAAAACAACTTCACCGCCTTTTCCGGTCCGCCACCGGTGCCGGGCACCTTCGGCTACGCCGACCAGAACATGACCGGCAATGCCATGACCATCGGTATCAAGCAGGCCGGGGTGCGCGCCGAAACGCGCGCCGATGCCTCTCTGGGCACCGATGGCGAGGCCGCCGGCGATTCCGACGTCGGCACCTCGAGCGCCTTCAACTTCACCCTCGGCGTGGGCGAGACCATGACCGTCGCCTTCGACGGCACGCCCTTTACCCAGGCATATGCCAGCAGCGGCGCCGGCATGGACACCAATGCCATCGCACGCCTGTCGTGGAGCATGAACATCATGAACATCACCACCGGGCAACTGGTGTTCGCCTATCAGCCTGGCGAACTGAACAGCATGGGCAATGTCAGCCGCACCGACAGCTTCCCCGGCATGTCGACCTATAACCCGGGCACGATGAGCTTCTCGGCGGTCACGCCCTGGCTCAACCAGTTCGATACCTACCAGCTGACCATCAACCAGACCACCCTCGCCAATGCCTTGCAAAATACCGTGGCGGTGCCGGAACCGGGCAGCCTGGCGATCTTCGGTTTGGGCCTGCTCGGCATGTCGCTGCTGGCACGCCGCCGCAAATAGGCCGGGGCTGGGCAAGATGCAAACAAGAAGAAGATGGCTTGCTGGTCCGAAGCCATTGCAGGGTCTGCAACCGCTGCTGCGCCGTCCGCGCCGGCCGGGGATGCGGGCGCCGGACGCCCGGCGGGGACCCTGATGCACGGCTCATTGGCAGCCTGCATTTTTCCGGTCAGGAGCGCGCCTGACCGGGCTGTTTTTTTGGCTCCAGCGTGGCGCGCGCCCCCGCTGTTGCTGCGCTTGACGCGAATCAACGCGTCCGTGATCAGCGGAATCTTACTGTTTCCTCAGACATATAATCGAAGGCGTAGTGAAGCTGGCAGTCGCCCTTCCCATCGCTGCCCGACTTACGGAGACCCACACGATATGGAGGACTTCATCAGCCAGCTGCTGCTGCATGCAAGGGGCATCTGGAAATATCGCTGGCTCGCCGTCGGCCTCATGTGGGTGGTGGCGAGCGTCGGCTGGGTGGTGGTGGCGCGCCTGCCGAACAATTACCAGAGTTCGGCGCGCGTGTTCGTCGATACCCAGAGCATCCTCAAGCCGCTGATGGCGGGCATGACCAGCATCCCCAATGTGCAACAGCAAGTGTCGATCATGAGCCGCACCCTGCTTAGCCGCCCGAACCTGGAGCGTGTGCTGCGCATGGTCGACCTCGACGTCGACGCCACCACCCCGCGCCAGCGCGAAAGCCAGGTCGAGGAGCTGGCCGCGCGCCTGAAGATCACCGGCACCAGCACCAACGATATCTATTCGATCACCTATGCCGGCGACAAGCCGAAGCAGGTGCACGACGTGGTGCAATCGCTGCTGACCATCTTCCTCGAAGGCAGCTTCAAGGGCAAGAAGGGCGATTCGCAGCAAGCCATCCGTTTCATCGACGAGCAGATCAGGAATTACGAGCAGCGCCTGGTGGCTGCCGAAAACACGGTCAAGGAATTCAAGCTGCGCAACAGCGCCCTGCTGCCGCGCCAGGGCGTCGATTACAGCGCCCAGATGGCCATCTCCAGCGATGCCCTGAGCACCGCCCGCATCGACCTGCTGGAGGCCGAACAGGCGCGCCTGGCGATCCAGGCGCGCATCAACGGCGATCCGCAGCCGGCCGGCACGTCCGCGCGCGCGCGCAGCATCGTCAATCCCGACATCGATGCGCGCATGGCCGCCATCAACAAGAATCTCGACACCCTGCGCCTGCAATACACCGACCTGCACCCCGACGTGATCGGCGCGCGCCGCCTGCTGGCCCAGCTCGAAGCGCGCAAGATCGAGGAAAGCAAGCAGGCCGAGCGCGACGGCGACCCGGGCCGCTTCTACAGCCCCATGCTGCAGCAGCTCAAGGTGGCCCTGACCGAAGCGGACGCCAAAGTGGCCGCCATGCGCGTGCGCGTGCACGAATACAGCGTGCGCCACGACCGCCTGCAGGAACAGAGCAACGCGGTGCCCGAAGTCGAATCGCAGCTGGCCCAGCTCAACCGCGACTATGACATCAACAAGGATAACTATGAAAAGCTGATCGCGCGGCGCGAGTCGGCCAAGCTGTCGGGCGACCTGAGTTCCTCGACCGAAATGATGACCTTCCGCATCATCGATCCGCCCACCATGCCGGTCGCCCCGAGCGGTCCCAACCGCCGCCTGTTTTACAGCGGCGTGCTGGCCATGGCGCTCGCCGCCGGGCTGGGCGTGGCGCTCCTGATCAGCCAAGTCCGTCCGACCTTCGTCAGCCCCAGCGCGCTGCGCGAAATCACCGGGCTGAACGTGATCGGCACGGTCTCGATGAGCTGGACCGATGCCGAACGGCGCAAGCTGCGGCGCGGCCAGTACCTGCTCGGCCTGGCCTTCAGCGCCTTGCTGGGCGTGTACGGCGCGGTCATGGCGTCCGGATTTTTCACGGCGTAAGCCAGGGAGTACAACGTGGACAGTTCCCTCACCGCGGGCGCCGCGCCCGCCGATGGCTACCCGGCCGAGCCGGCGCGCGAGGTCGACATCAACCTGGCGCGTCTGCACCAGATGGGCATGGTCACCCACGATGGCGGGCGCACCAGCGTGGCCGAGGATTTCCGCATCATCAAGCGGCCCTTGCTGCGCAACGCGCGCGCGGCGGTCTCGGGCGGCGTGCGGCATGGCAACCTGATCGTCGTCACCAGCGCCCTGCCGGGCGAAGGCAAGACTTACTGCGCGATCAACCTGGCGATGAGCATCGCCATGGAAAAAGACCACACGGTGCTGCTGATCGACGCCGACGTGGCGCGCCCCTCGGTGCTGCGGGTGCTGGGCCTGGCGCCCGGACTGGGCTTGATGGATATCTTGCTGGGAAATGAACTGAGCCTGGCGGAAGTGATCCTCAAGACCAACATCCCGACCCTGAGCCTGCTGCCGGCGGGGCGCAACAACAAGCACGCCACCGAATTGCTGGCCAGCCACGCGATGAGCCAGCTGCTATCGGAAATCGCCAGCCGCTACCCGGACCGGATCGTCATCTTCGATTCTCCGCCGCTGCTGCTGACCACCGAGGCAGGGGTGCTGGCGTCGCAGATGGGCCAGGTAGTCATGGTGGTCGAGTCCGAGACCACCACCCAGCGCCAGGTCAAGGAAGCGCTGGCGCGGCTCGACAACTGCGCCCGCGTCGACCTGATCTGCAACAAGGCGCGCGCCTTCCCCGGCGAGCACTACCACGGCTATTACGACTAGCGGGCCCTGGCAAGCACGGGGCGGGCTGCGCGGCACCCGGACCCGCCCCGTGCCGCGCAGCCCGCCCGGATTCTCCCCGTTCGCCCGATTAACGTTTGCGGAGTCGACCATGACAACATCCCTCGAACCACCCCGTCTGGTGGTGCACCTGATCCACCAGCTCGACATCGGCGGCCTCGAAAACGGCTTGATCAACCTGATCAGGCACATGCCGCCGGAGCGCTACCGGCACGCCATCGTCTGCCTCAAGGATTAT